>NZ_JBMERD010000013.1:0-82191 GCF_048820935.1 Orrella sp. 11846 | reverse complement strand
GTCACACTTGAACAAGCCACTGCTCTCTTAGAGGCTTAGCTTATCCCTTCAAACCACAACACGACAATTCTTCAACTATCAATCATTAGGAAATACTCACATGGACATGCGCGTTCGACCCGAGACTCAAACTGAAACAACTCAAAGCACTCAACTGCCCGATATTCCGGATGGTCGTGGCCGCAATCTTTATCGTTTAGACCCCGACCTGCCTAAGCTTTTGTCGCTTTATCTAAGCCCAGAAGCCATGGCACACTTTACGCCGCATTTTGATCGGCTGGGACAAGTCGCTGGAGAACGCTTAGACGATCTAGCATTTCTGGCGGACCAACACACACCGACTTTGTCGACACGCACACGACAAGGCTTAGATCGCGATGAGATTTACAAGCATCCCGCTTACGTTGAGTTAGAGCGCTGGGCATTTAGTGAGTTCGGTATGGCCGCAGCTTCTCACCGAGCTGGTGTGTTGGGCTGGCCTGAAGCTTTACCTACCCATGCAAAATACACTCTGTTCTATCTGTTTACACAAACAGAGTTTGGCCTGACCTGCCCAGTCAACATGACCGATTCTTTGACACGCACATTGCGTAAATACGCTACACCTGAACTGATCGACAAATACCTGCCTGCTCTGACATCACTAGACTTTGATGTGCTTTTCCAAGGTGCGATGTTCATGACCGAACAAGCCATGGGATCTGATATTGCAGGAACAGAAACCCGCGCAGTCGAAGAAGATGGGCAGTGGAAACTGTACGGAGACAAGTGGTTTTGTTCTAATCCTGATGCCGATCTGGCTATGGTTCTAGCACGCCCTGACGGAGCACCAGCTGGCATGGCAGGTGTGAGTTTGTTCTTATTGCCGCGCATTAAAGATGATGGTCACCCTAACCACTATCGCATTTTACGTCTGAAAGAAAAACTCGGAACCCGTTCAATGCCAAGCGGAGAGATTCGCTTTGAAGGTGCACACGCCTACCTGATTGGAGAGATCGGCCGTGGATTTCAGCAAATGGCTGAAATGGTCAATAGCTCCCGTCTCTCAAACGGCATTCGTTCAGCCGCTCTGATGCGAAGAGCCTATACGGAAGCCTGCTATGTCGCAGACAACCGCCACGCGTTTGGGCAACGCTTAAAAGATTTGCCACTGATGCGACGCCAACTCGATAAGCTAGAGCTCGCCACAGAGCAAGCCCGTTCTTTTGGTTTTCAGACGGCACAAGCTCTTCAAGACGCAGACCAAGTGGGTGGTGACGCTAAAAAGCTTGTACGCATTCTCACACCCTTGATTAAATTCCGCGCCTGCCGTGATGCACGTAAGGTCGCTGGCGATGCGATGGAAGTTCGCGGTGGTTGTGGCTACATCGAGGAATGGATCGAAGCTCGCTTAGTTCGTGAATCGCATCTGGGCTCAGTCTGGGAAGGCACAAGCAACATCGTGGCACTGGATGTCTTGCGCGCTATCCGCAGAAATGACGCTTTGTCTGCTTACATTGCTCACTTCGATGCACTACTGGCTCACGCTGAGACCGCACTTCCAGATCAGCAAGACATCTTGAAGAAACTGCGCCACAGCCTTGAGCAAGTCGAAATCATGGCAACGCAAATTACCGATGCAGACGATCAAATTCTCGCACGTGAACTGGCCTCTCTGATGTATTACGTCGGTTGCGCCATCACCTTTGCATGGGAAGCTTCGCACTCTGGCATGGCACATCGGATGACACTGTGCTTACGGACATATCGTCACAGCATTCGTCATCGAGAAATGGATCTGCAAGATGCACTGGAGGATACGGCCAATCATTAAATTGCTGAGCTACTGAAATGTAGCTAAAAAGTGGTTGTAACTAACCACTTTTCACACAGCAAAAAACTAAGAATCTATATATCATGAACGATTCTCATTTCTGAGAATATTTGTATAAACCTCCTATTGGGAATCGTCATGAAATATTCCGCCCTTGCAGCCAGCCTTCTCGGGGCCTTGTTAACGACCAGCGCAATCGCCACTGAATACACCATCGGAGAGCCCAGCACTCTGAATGGTATGGAGGTGGCGGCTGTCTACTTGCAACCGGTCGAAATGGAACCCGAAGGCATGATGCGCCCTGCTGCAAAATCCGATATTCACCTAGAAGCCGATATTCACGCGACAGCTGACAATGTGAATGGTCTCCCTGACGGTGCTTGGGTTCCGTACCTAAACGTCAAGTACTTTTTACAAAAAGTCGGTGACAAAACCATCCAATCCGGTGACCTGATGCCGATGGTCGCAAGCGACGGTCCGCACTATGGTGATAATGTCAAATTGTCTGGACCCGGTCACTACCGCCTGACCTTCTGGGTCGGCTCTCCAGACTCCAAACATGCATCCGATCAAGGCAAGCATCACGGCAACCGCCACACCAACCACTTCGGTCGACATATCGACAAAGAAACCGGTGTGGCACCTTGGTTCAAGCCCTTTGAATTGAAATATGACTTTGTTTACGCTGGCACAGGTAAAAAAGGCGCTTACTAATCAGTCTTTCAATTGATGCAACAGGCTAAGTACTCACAGGCTTAGCCTGACATCACTGATAACCACAGCCCAGCGCCTTAATTCAGAGCATTAATTCACATCTTCAGACCAAAACCCACTCAGCGCATCGACTCATACGAAACCGCTCTCCCTCTCGTGTACACACGCATTTGTCGATCCGTGGATCTTCTCCGATGCGACACATCACACAAACTACTTTACCCACATCCCCAAATCGTTTAAGCAAATATGCCATCTGGCTACGAGACCACCGACAGGTTCTGCAATACCTGCAATGGGGCATTGTCGTTGTCTACCTGTTCTTATTGCTGATCCCTTTGTTGTTGCCCCTACCGGAACGTATCAATACGATATTCGACCATCTGACACTAACGGCTCAGTGGGCGTTTTGGGGGGTTTGGTGGCCATTTGTATTGCTCTCCATTGTGGTGGCAGGTCGCACATGGTGCGGTTTATTCTGTCCTGAAGGAACGCTCACAGAGTGGGCAAGTCGACACGGCAAAGGCAAAGCGATTCCACGATGGGTTCGCTGGTCAGGATGGCCGTTGACTGCTTTCTGTTTAACCACGATTTATGGCCAACTGATCAGTGTCTATCAATACCCAGCTGCAGCGGCACTCGTACTTGGCGGCTCAACCGTTGCGGCCATGATCGTGGGTTGGCTTTACGGACGTGAGCGACGTGTCTGGTGTCGTTATCTTTGTCCAGTCACTGGCGTCTTTGCCTTACTGGCCAAACTGGCACCTTGGCACTATCGGGTAGATGCACATCGCTGGCGGGAACCAACACACAACAAGAATCCGATTGTCTGTGCGCCTTTGCTACCTTTACGTCACATGACAAGTGCGAGCGACTGTCACATGTGTGCACGCTGTCAGGATTATCGAGGTGCGATTCAATTCAGCGCACGCTCATGCAACGCGGAAATTTTGTATCAACCTACACAAAACGCTTGGCAGACCTATCTGATTGTGTTTGGCTTAATGGGTCTGGCTCCGGGTGCATTCCAATGGAGTCAAAGCACAGCACTCGTTGAATTTAAACAATCATTGGCGTATTGGTTAATTGAACATGACATTGTCTGGCCGCTTCATGACAACGCCCCTTGGTTCATTCTGACGCACTATCCAGCATTGAATGACAGCCTGAACTGGCTCGATGGCTTGGTCATGCTGCTGTATATGGTTCTAGCTGCTTTAGGTTTTGGGGTCTGGCTGCTGTGTCACTTACAACTAGCCAAGTCCCTGCTCAAACGTACCCTGTCCATTCATAAGTTGGCGCAAGGGTTGATTCCCTTAGCCGGTGCGGGCGTTTTTATTGGCTTATCAGCAACCACGCTCTCTCTACTGAAGCCTTATCCAATCGCAACAGCTGCATTGCAATATCTGCGTATCGGTGTTTTAAGTGGTGCAATTCTATGGAGTATTTATTTACTCTGGACACTTACGAAACAAAGTCATGTACATTCGCTACGCCGGTTGATTGCGCGCATTGTGCTGATTATCGGCGCCGTGCCCAGCATTGTTTTTTGGGCACGGTTTTTAATTGGATGACGTTTACATCAAGCGACCAGCCAAACCAAACTGCTTGTAATTACAAACAAAGCTACAAACAGGACGGCTGCCAACAGAAGGACTTTGGGTCCAGCTTGCTTCATTTTTGAGAACTGTGTCTCGATACCCAAAGCCGTCATGGCCATGGTCAACAAAAAGATATCAATGGCGCGCAGCACTTTCAGAGTTTCAGCAGGGATCACACCCGCTGAGTTAATCAATGCCAACACCAGAAAACCAATGGCAAACCAAGGGATTGGCAGTTTGCCACGACCACCTTCAGAAGTTGCCGTACTTCTTTGCAACCAAAGTCCGATGATCAACAACAGTGGGACGAGCAATGCAACACGGGTCATTTTGACGATCGTGGCCACTTCGGTCGTCATGGGGTCAATGCTACTGGCAGAGGCCACAACCTGGGCAACTTCATGCACACTGCCACCAATAAAGATACCAAGTGCCTGACCTTCCCAAGGCAACCAGCCCAGCTGATACATGATGGGATACAGGAACATAGAAATCGTGCCAAACAGCACAACGGTTGCGACAGCAACTGCGCTTTTATGGGGTTGAGAACGCAATGTTGATTCGAAAGCTAAGACCGCTGCAGCACCACAGATGGCACTGCCTGCCGCTGTGAGCATAGACAAATCACGATCCAGACCCAGAAAACGGGTCCCCAGCCAAGTCCCCAATGCCAGAATTCCGACTGCAACCCCGATAGAGACCACAATGCCTGGTAGACCAATTTCAACGATTTGCTGAATACTGATATTCAAACCGTACATGGCCACAGCCACGCGCAAGATACGCTTTCCGGAAAATTGCACGCCGGCTGCCCAGTCTGAAGACATCGTGCCTCGAGCAAAGTTGCCATAAAGCATGCCACAGACAATGCCGATGACTAAAGGACTTAATCCAAGTGTGCTCACAAAATCTACGCTGGCGAACTGTGTCACCGCCAGCGCAAAGAGCGCCACAAAAAACACACCATTAAAACGATCTTTCCAGATCTGCGAAGCTGCTTGTGCCATCGTTGTCATTGATTTTTCAACACATGAATAAATTGAACCCAAAACCAAGCGTCAGAGTACGCTCAACCATTCAATAAAGAAAGCTGTTATTTCTTATATAAAACATCGGATTTACTTATAATAAGATTTTTAGCGAATTGTCATTGAACCTGAAGCATTCATAATCAGGTCTCATAATCCATACTTTCGATCTGCGCACAGTACCCACCCACTATGAAGAGCCACGTATGACCCCCGATCAGCTCATTACATTTAGCGTTGTTGCCAAACATCGCAACATCACGCAAGCAGCCGTGCACTTGCACTTATCTCAACCTGCTGTGTCTGGTCAGTTGCAGGCATTACAACAATCTTTTGGGGAAGCCTTGTATTTTCGGCAAGGTCGCGGGATCGAACTCACACCTGCCGGACGTGCACTACAAGCCGTGGCCGATACGATGCATGACACCATGGAACATGCCAAAAGCTTGCGCCAAGAAGTTCGCACGTTAGAAACCGGTGTATTGCGCCTTGGCGCTAGCACCACCCCTGCCAGTTATCTACTCCCAGAATACGTCGCGCGATTTCGATCTCAGCATCCTGGCATCATCGTGCACATGATCACTGGTAACACGCAGCAGATTTTGGAGCAGCTCGACACACTAGATCTTGCTTTTATTGAGGGCGAACTAGATCAGGACATCAAAAACCAACATGCCATCCAAGACTGGCAAACCGATGAGGTAGTGGCAATCGTCCCTCACACACATACACTGGCGACCCATTCACAAATTGATTTACCAACATTGTCTCGAGAGTTTTTAGTGCTTCGAGAGCTGGGCTCTGGTGTGCGCCGCATGGTTTTAGAAGCTTTTGAGCAGGCTGGGTTGCACATTATTGAAGCCTTAGAACTTGCCGGCGTTGAAGGCGTTAAAGAGGGTGTGCGAGCAGGACTAGGGATTGGCTTTGTGTCCAGTTTGTCATTACGTCATGAAGACGGCACATTGAAAGGGTTGAAAATTGAAAATGGACTCACCCGCACAATCCGCATCTTAGAGCCAGGCAAGCGCCGTTTATCCCATGCTGCCCGGGCATTTCTCAATGAACTAATTAATACGCAGGAACAAAATTAAAAAAACAAACCTTGGTGAAGTTGTTCATCACGCACAACTCCTGTGTCTCAGCCCCCAGATCGTATGCAAAAAATGACGGAAATAGTACAGTTTTGCATATGATCTGGGCTGCCATCCCACCATTACCCGCTAGCACACCCGCCAAGTGACGCTTAAAAATCCCCACATGCACAAACCCATAAAAACGAGACGGGTTAAAATGCAACAGCGCGTTTAGTTCTCACTTCCTTCCACTAAGGCACACTGCTCATGTCAAAACCAAAGCGATCCTCTAAGCACATTTCTGTCTCTGCAGCACAAAAAAAGCTGCACGAATTAGCTCAATACTGGGATGCCGCGATGTCTGTCTATGAGGAAAGATTTTTTGAACACAAGATTGAAGAAATTCTGATCAAAGTTTTTAACAATCCAAATCAGGGTGCCATCGAAGAGGTTCTAAAAGGGTTCGACTTGGATGATCCAGCATCTCAAATCGTTATTGATATCGTCACAAAAATGAGTGAGCATGTTTTGCTCGACCTTCAGGATCAGACGTTAGACTGCATCATTCTGAGCATGCCGACGGTGGTCTGGAGCCGATACAAAATCCCTAAACCGCAGCCTGACGACAAAATTATCGAAGCCGTCCTGGATGGTTTGAAGCGTTACATCGTGACATCTGGTACAAAAATCGCCATAATGCCAGCCCCAACAAGCAACTGGGACACACCAAAGTCGTTCTCAGCATCTAGGCATTGGCTTAAAACACTGGCACAACGACTGAAAGATCCAGATGGACCTTTACCCATTCCCACTAAATTCTTTGATCAATTTGAGCCTAATGCAGATGCGCAGCACTGGGTGTTTGTAGCAGCCAATCTGGCCAATCAACCTATTTTGCAACGGATGGGCAATCGCAAATTCAATGAACAAACCGCTCTGAAAGCATGGCAAGCGCATATGGAATCGATTTACAAGCAGCTCTACCCAGGCTGCCAGATCGATATTCTCTTACCAGACCTATTGGAAAATGCAGCTGAAGCGGTCATTCCTCAAGAACAAATTAGAAACATTCATGCCGCAATTGATCGCATCGAAATGGTATTTAACACACCTCGCGATCAGATTTGCGCCAACATCATACGGATGGTCGACGATGAATTTGAAGAATATCGCATCGGCTATAACCTTCAGGGTCAAAACACCGTCATTTACGGAACGCCATGGTTCATCTCAACCCGCAGCCTTGGCGATGAATTTGACGATATGGATGACGATTTTGACTTTTTAGATGATGAATTCGATGAGATCGACGACGAATTAGATGATGACTTGGAAGACGATTCGGTTGATCAAACTGCGCTATCTGAAGCATTCGATTTTTTCGATGAACTAGATGACACTTCTCCCTCCGATCCAGATCTGGAAATCATCATTGAAACGCTTAGAGCATGCGGCATCAACCAAATCAATATATTTGATCAGGTTCTTCCTTCGATGTACTGCCAGGGATGCGAAAGGCCTCTTTTCCCAGGACCTGATGGCCTACATCACCTAACAGCACCGGACGACACAGTTGAAATCCCGCCTTACCTACACTGATGAGCATAAGTCCCTCACGCCGACGAATCGATATATCTTGCCAAGTGATTGATAACCTGGGTGACATCGGCGTGAGTTGGCGACTAGCCAGACAATTGCAACACGAACACCATTCATCAGGTCAGAATCTGGGTGGATGATCTCAAAGCGTTGGCTCGCTTAGCACCAGAAACAATAACCAATACTAATTTACAAATCATCGATCACATTGAAGTTGGGCGTTGACACCATGATGAGGTGGTAGAGAATCTCATCAAAGCAGCACCTGTTTTATGGTTTTCGGGTCATAGCGTCAAATAAAAACCATGTCGCTGACTAGCTAAACAACCTTTACGCATTAGACAGAAAAACATCACATTCAACGCTTGAGTAAGGTGATCGTTCATATATTGTTCGACTGAAACCATATTCAAAAACTCATTAAAAAGAGCAAGCTAGAATGTAGAAACACATTTGGCTCGCACTCTTTTCGTTAAGGCACACAAAGTTCATGTCAAAGTCAAAACGCACTACAAAAAATCTTTCTGTTTCCGCAGTTCAAAAGCAATTGCTCGAAGCTGCTGTGTACTGGGGCGACGCAGTCGCTGAATACGAAGAACTATTTTATGAGCGCATGATTAAGCAAATCTTGTCTGATGCTTTTCATATTCCAGATCCATTTGTCTTTGAACAGATTCTGGATGTCTTTGATGTTGATCACCCCGCATCTCCTTTGATTTACCGAACAATCATGGAAATGGCACAAGTGACTCAGATAGAACACGAAGATCAAACACTAGACTGTATTCTGATGAGTATGCCGACTGTCATCTGGTCTCGTTACCAAATTCCCGATCCTCAACCTGACAGCAATCTAATTCAAGCAGTACTCGATGGCCTCAAACGACACATTGTGACGCCTGGCACACAAATCGTCATGATGCCAGCACCATTGAGCTCACTGAATTTACCAGCCTCATTTAAGAACATGGGGCAGTGGAAGCAAGCACTCGCCCAGCGCCTACAAGACCCACAAGCGCCATTACCGACCCCTAAAGAGTTATATGAAGGTGTTACTCCGGGTATCTCGAATGCACAACACTGGGTGTTCGCTGCTGCTAACAAAACAGATAAGCCTATTCTTCGCTGGATGGGTAATCACCGAGGCAAAAAACAAAAGTATTTGGCTGCTTGGCAAGCATATATGGAAGCTATTTACAAGCAACTCTACCCGAATTGTCAGTTTGATATTTTCTTGCCTGATTTTTATTATGACGCAAGTACTCAAACTCGGTTACCAGAGCAGGTCCGGACCATACATGCCACTGTGGATCGGATTTCGACCATTTTCAATGTTGCTGCTGAACATATTTGCGCAACCATCATTCGGGCTATTGACGAGAATTTTGAAGAGTATCGGATCGGTTATAACCTTCAGGGACAGACCGAAGTCATCGATGGCAACCTCTGGCTTATAAGCCCAGTAGGTTCAGATGAACTTGAGCTTCCTGACTCTGAAATTGATGATCATGACGATCTCTATGAAACTGATCTATTTACACTCCATGAAAAGTCAGAAGACCAACAGAAACAAGAAAACAACCTTATCGACGAATTTTCTGGCGGACAAGCGTTCAATCCGGAACTTGCAACAATTTTTAATGCACTTCACGAGTGTGGTATCCATCAAATTGAGATGATCGATGAACTCGCTCCGGCCGCATACTGCCCCGATTGCGACATACCCCTTTTCCCCGGTCCTAGTGGCTCACTACAACATCTTGTGGCTCCAGACGATCTGAGTGAAACCCCGCCTTACCTACACTGATGAGCACAAGCCTCTCACGCCGACGAATCGACATTTTTTGCCAAGTGATTGATAACCTTGGTGACATCGGCGTGAGTTGGCGGCTAGCCAGGCAGTTGCAACACGAACACCATTGCCAGGTCAGAATCTGGGTCGATGATCTCAAAGCGCTGACTCGCTTAGCACCAGAAACACTAACCAATACCAATTTACAAATCATCGATCACATCGAAGTCGGACATTGGCACCATGATGAAGTGGTGGAGAGTCTCACCAAAGAAGCACCTGAGATCGTCATTGCCGCTTTTTCATGCGAATTACCCGCAAGTTATAAACAATTAATCCCTCAATCCAAAAAAACAACGCTGTTCTCGCTCGAATACTTAAGCGCCGAATCTTGGGTGAGTGACTTTCACTTACAGACATCTTTACGATCTGATGGTTTAAAACCCATCTACTTTTTTCCAGGCTTTACTGACTCAACGGGCGGTTTGTTGCGAGAAACAAACTTAATCACCGACATGCGTGCTTGGTCAGCAGATTCAGTTGGCGTACATCGCTGGTTATCTGAAATCGGTGTAGACACTTGGTGGCTTGAGCATCGACCACAGGTTCGACTCGCTTTTGGTTTTACCTATCCCAACGCGGCTTGGTCGCAATGGTTACGTCTGCTTGCCCAACAGTCCCAACCCACTTTGCTCTTGGTTCCCGAAGGCATGCAGGGCAACCTCACAGCATCGGATAATCAGTACGCTCAGCATGTCCAGTGGCAAACTGCGCCGTTCGTGCCACAAGCAGAGTTTGATCGGTTTCTGTGGAGCACAGATTTAAACTTCGTACGCGGTGAAGACTCATTAGTGCGCGCGATCTGGGCAGGTCGACCTTTTATCTGGCATATCTATGCGCAAGACGACGATCTTCACCATGACAAGCTCTCCGATTGGTTAGAGCTCGCCAACATGCCGACAACCATTAATCATCTCCAGCACCAATGGTCGCGCCAAATCGCTGACACAACCTGGTTAGATCAATTACACGGAGATTCCTGGCATGGCTGGCAAGAGGCTTGTCTTGCACATCGAGCTCAACTGCTTGCTCAACCCTCATTAACCACCCAACTTCTGAATTTCGCTTCAAAAACTTGACAGTTTTTTATAGGGTCCTCGTTCGTTTTATCGGGATGTCGCGTTACAATCGTTCGTTAACTTCATTTTTTTGCCGCTTGGCATAGCACAACTTTATTTCTCATCTATGAAAACAGCTCAAGAACTGCGTGTTGGTAACGTCATTATGATCAACGGTGAACCGCTGGTTGTGCAACGTACCGAATACAACAAATCTGGCCGCAACTCGGCCGTCGTCAAACTCAAATTCAAGAACCTGCTCACGGGTACAGGCAGTGAATCCGTGAACAAAGCTGATGAAAAATTCGACATTGTCGTTCTGGATCGCAAAGAATGTAACTATTCCTACTTTGCCGACCCCATGTACGTCTTTATGGACGAAGAATACAACCAGCACGAAATCGAAGCCGACAGCATGGGTGATGCACTCAACTACCTCGAAGAAGGCATGACGGTTGAAGTCGTCTTCTACGAAGGCCGTGCTATTTCCGTTGAACTGCCCAACGCAGTCGTTCGCGAAATTGTCTACACAGAACCTGCAGTTCGTGGTGACACATCAGGCAAGGTCATGAAACCTGCCAAATTGCAGACTGGTTACGAGATTTCTGTGCCATCTTTTTGTGAGATTGGCGACAAGATCGAAATTGATACACGAACAGGTGAATACCGTAGCCGCGTCTAAGACTCGAGTACTGTAGAACCAAATTCGTTCTATCTAAAACGCCCCCTGACTGCCAAGCAAATCAGGGGGCGTTTTTTGTATCTGTACTGTTAATTCAAGCGATCATCATCCAGAAAATCTGGAACGTCGTACACGGTGATGCCCTCTTCTGCGAGCGATTCACGCTCTTGGGGCGTGGCAACCCCGCGTATCGGACGCGGTTTAGATTCACCTTCGTGCATGCGTCTCGCTTCATGTGCAAACTGCGTACCTACGTTTTCTGCAGACTGAACGACTTTACGCATATGCTGCAAAATCGAGGCTTGCAATTGTGCCACCTCGGGGGAAACCGTCTGACTGTTGTCATGGGATTCACTAGTCGACTCAGTCGGTGTTAATTGCGGCTCATTGCGCGCAACCGCTTCAGTCGCCCCCATGTTCAAGCGAGGTGCTGACGGCACTCGATGGACGCTCGATACATTACACATCGGACACGTCACTAGCGCTTTGGACTGTTGCATTTCGTAATCTTCGTGCGAACGAAACCAGCCCTCAAACAAATGACCTTGCTCACACTGCAAGTCGAACACTTTAAATCCCATGGTTTCCTTCTAGGTGACAATCTTTGCAACTTCAGCCGTTGGTCTGTCAGGCAGGCAACAGCGACTTAGGCTTAGTTTAATCGCATAAGGACACATCCTGACTGAAGCCCGCACAAAACCGACACAGTGGTCATGCTTAATGTCAGAAAACTTTCAGTCAAGTTACGCATTTGTTGTGCACTTCGCGAATGCATAGCCAATTTTCAATACTCACCGAAAGACAATCGAGGCACCGCCTCTAGCAATGCTTTGGTCATCGCATGTTGTGGGCGCATCAACACGTCTTCTGCTGCACCGAGCTCAACAAATCGCCCTTGATCCATGACGGCCACCTGATCGGCAAAGTACTCCACCACGCTGAAATTATGTGTAATAAAGATGTACGCCATGTGCTGCGACTTCTGAAGGTCGGACAGCAAATCTAAAATCTGCGCTTGGACCGACACATCCAGAGCCGAAGTTGGTTCATCAAGCACCAACACATCGGGTTCAACCGCTAAAGCACGTGCGATGGCAATCCGTTGGCGCTGCCCACCAGAAAACTCATGGGCAAATCGCATGGCACTGTCTTGCGGCAAACCCACTCGCTCTAAAAGCATCTGAACTCGTTCATCACGTTGTGCCTTGGTCAGATTAGGCACCAGCGAAACAATCCCTTCTTGCAGAATTTCACCGATACGCATCCGAGGGTCTAAGGACGCATAGGGGTCCTGAAACACGATTTGTAGTCGCGCGCGCATGCGTGCTAGATCTTGACCGCGGGCATCTAATAACGACTCTCCATGCAGCCAGGCCTGACCTTCGATTCGAGCAGTCTGATCCAACAAACGAACCAAAGTCTTTGCAATCGTCGTTTTGCCACATCCTGAGGGGCCCAGCAAAGCCAGTGTTTTTCCACGCTGCAAATCAAAATCAACACCCTGCACCACAGCGTTTTGAGCGACTACGCGGCGCAACCAGCCTTTTCTGATCGGATAACTAACTCGCAGGTTTCGAACTTTTAGCACCACATCGGCTGATTCAGACGGCTCTTCAGATAAAGCTTGATTTGAAGACGATTGACTTGATGAAGTTTCAATCAAGGTTTCAGTTTGACTAGCGCGATCTCGACCTTCAGCAGACAGTGGTTGCCCCCGCTTTTCAAAGGTTGGCACGGCATCAAACAATTCCCATGCGTAAGGATGATCAGGTTGCGTAAAAAACTGATCTGCAGGCAGTGTTTGCACAATCTGACCATGGCGCATCAGGGCTACGGTATCTGCGACCTTTCTGACAATCGCCAAATCATGTGTAATCAACAAGATGGCCATGCCCAACTCTTCTTGAATACTTTTAAGCAAATCTAAAATCTGCGCCTGCACCATGACATCGAGTGCAGTCGTTGGCTCATCAGCCACCAATAAAGCCGGTTCTGCCGCCAGTGCCATGGCAATCATGATGCGTTGTTTTTGACCACCTGAGAACTGAAACGGATAGTCATGTAGGCGCGTTTCAGGATCCGGTAATCCAACGCGACCTAGCCAATAAATCGCGCGATCTACAGCCGCTTGCCCAACCAAATCCGTATGCAAACGGATGATTTCCAGCAACTGATCGCCAACCCGCATGATGGGATTCAAGCTGGTTCCAGGCTCCTGAAAAATCATGCCGACTCGTCCACCACGGATGCGTTGCATCGCCATCTCAGGTAAACGGTTCAAGTCTTGAGCCTGCAAATCAATCTGACCAGATGCAATTTCAATCGCAGGGGGTAACAAGCGCAAAACAGACAAAGCGGTCAAACTTTTACCTGATCCAGACTCCCCAACCAGCGCAAAGGTTTCACCTTGACGAACAGAAATGCCTAGTGCGCGTACAGCCTCATGTAAACCTTCATCACGATCGATGACGACATTGAGATCTTGAATATTAAGCACGTTCGGTGTTGTCATAATGTTTTCTCCACCGATTGTGTTGCAGCGCGTCTTCTAAAGCGTCTAGGGCGTAACACGCGACTGCGCGGATCAAAGGCATCGCGTACACCATCCGCAAACAAGTTGGCCGCCAGCACCATGGTCAACATAAAGACAAACGCTGACAACAACGTCCACCAGATCATCGGGTCACGCGACATCTCCAGACGTGACTTATCAATCATTGTGCCAAATGAATTCATGGTCGGATCGACACCAATCCCCAGGTAGGACAGCACAGCCTCATACAGGACAAGCCCAGAAAACTCCAGCACCAGCGTAATCAGAATAATGTGCATGAGATTGGGTAATAAGTGTCGCAACATAATGCGCAAATTAGAGACGCCAAATGCTTTGGCGGCCTGCACGTATTCCAACTCACGCAATTTCAGAACTTCAGCACGCAACAAACGACATAGGCCAGCCCAGCCGGTTAGACCCAAAATCATGCACAGCAAAAACAATCTCAAATCAGCACGTTGTGCACTGGTTGGAAACAAATCTGCATGCGTATCGATATAGACCTGCATCATGAGCACACATGCGGCAATCAACAGCACCCCTGGGATTGAGGTCAAGGTCGTGTAAATGTATTGAATGACATCATCGACCCAACCCTTAAAGTAACCGGCCGTCACGCCAAACAAGATGGCTACAGGGAGCATCGCCACAGTCGTTAAACTGCCAATCACCCAAGCCGTTCGGATGCTTTTAAGCGCTTGCCAGAGCACATCATTGCCAGTGCGATCAGAACCTAGTACATGATAGCCACTGGCCAAACCAAAGGTCACACCGATAATCATGGCCATCAGAAAGACGGTAATCAGCATGGCACGCCAAGGTGTTTTATAGACACCCTTCCAGACATCATGCCAAACATCCGAATAAGTGATTCGTGCAGACTCATTTGGATTGCGCTTGCGTTGAGCCCGCATAAGCATCCACACCAACCAACCCATCAGACCTAAACCGATCGCAACACCGGCGGCCAGCCCCAATGAGCCACGCACCAGCACATCGTTTAACCACTGCGTCTCTGGGTCATCCAGATGACGACCACCAAACTTTAAGCGCGGAAAATCTCGATGCGTTTGCCCACCTTCTTGAAGAATGCTCTCTTTGGTAAATTGGCGCCAAGCCAAAGGGGCAGAATACGTTTTTTCTTTATGGAGCAATGCTGTGTCGGCAAGCAGCACATCCAGCAATGACACGACTTCAGGCGAATACACGACACTTTGCGCACCCGAAGTCGAAGTTGACGTAGAGGCTGAAGAGGCAGTCGTGGTGGATGCTGAGGTAGAAATCGATTCAGACGTCTGCAGTCTCAACTGTAAATGGATCGAATCCAAAATACCAACCAGCACAAAAAAACTCAGCACCACTGCCGAACACATGGCCGGTGCTTGCTGCAAGACTCGTGCCCAAGTGGCTCGGGAATTGACAGACTTAGACACGCGCCAGCCATAAATCACCGCACTGATCAACAGTGCAAACAAAGCCACATCGGTCCAGAGAAAAACAATCTTTGGCATGTTTATTCAAACCTCACTCTGGGATCGGCCAACGTATAAGACACGTCTGCCAGAATCAGTCCCACGATATACAACGTGGAACCCAGAAACACCATGGCTCTGACCACAGAGAAATCCTGTGCGTTAATCGCATCAATGGTGTAGCTTCCTAAACCCGGAATGCCAAAGAAAGACTCTGCAATCAAACTACCCATAAACAACAAAGGCAACGCTGCAACCGTTGATGTCAGAATTGGTAGTAGTGCATTTCTTAAAACATGACCAAACAAGACCGCCCGCTCACTCAAACCTTTGGCCCGTGCCGTTCGGACGTAATCTTTACCAATTTCTTCTAGAAACAAACTGCGGTAGAACCGTGCTTCTGGCCCCAAGCGACTGATGATCGCCACCAAAATAGGTAAAGCCAAAAACTTCACCATGCCAAATCCACCAATAAAACCGGAATAAGGTACCAGTCGTAGCACTTTGGCGAACAACCACTGGCCGGCAATAATGTAAAACAGGCTAGAGATCGACAGCATCACAACACACAACACCACCCCCCAAAAGTCCAGCCTAGTCGTTCTAAAAAACACCAACAACAAAGAAAAGCTCACGCTCGCCAGAATACCCAGCACAAAACTCGGAATGGCCAACGCAAGACTTGGTCCCATGCGAGTACGTATTTCATGACCAATATCCAGACCTGCATCTGACAAACCAAAATCAAACCGTAACAACGGAACCGATCGCTGATAAAAAATCGTATCGGTCAGTTGAGCCGCCCCTGATTGCTCGATGTTAATGAGTAGTGGTTTGTCATAACCCCGTTCCGCTTTCCATTTCTCGATCGCATCCACACTTACGCGCTGTCCACCAATGGATAAACGCGCCATATCATCAGGCGTATTGACTGCAAAAAACAGGATAAAGGTGATGAAATTCACACCCAGCAAGATGGCAATGCCGTATAGCAAACGACGCCCTATATAACCGATCATGATTGAGTCTCCCGCACATGAGGCGCATCCACGTCATACGCCGTTTTGCGCTGCTGTCGCCTAACGGCCACTACAGCAGGCCAGATCGCCAGCGCCAACAGCAACAGTAAAGCGGGCACAGGCCACCACCGCGGTGAGTTCCAGAGTGCTGTTTTTTGAACACGCACCGCAGGATCAATTTTGATGTACTGAAGCGTATTGCGAACCATCTGCGTGGGCTTGGCATTGCCGACCCACTGTTGATACGCACCCGCGGACTTCGGAAACATGCCAAACATCCATGGCGCATCTTCCTGAACGATATGAATCATTTTTTGAATAATGGCGGCTTTTTCTGGGGAGTCTGGCATATCACGCATCTGTTCAAACAAAGCGTCATACTCAGCATTTTGGTAATTCGAAGCGTTTTCACCGCCATTGGTGGCTTTGGCTTGAGGACCAAACAGAAGGAACAGAAAATTTTCTGCATCCGGATAATCGGCGACCCAACCCCACATGTACATTTGTGCCACGCCGTTGCGCATTTTTTCTTGAAAACGGTTGTAATCAGTTGCCCGAATATCGAGCTGGATCCCTAAGTGTCCAAACTGACGCCGAATCCAATCTAGCGCCGGATTGCCACTGGCAGAACCCGATGCAGAATCAAAATACAGTACGAGTGGTTCACCCGTGGTTTCATGTCGACCGTTGGGATAACCAGCCTGCGCGAGGAGCGCTTTGGCTTGATCTAACGATTTACGCTTGGCGTGATCGTCTTCCCAATCATAAACGTAAGAATTGATGCCTTTTGGCAAAGCTTCATAGCCCAAGATCCCAGGCGGTACGGGTCCATAAGCCACTTGCGCTTGCTCATCCTGAAAGATCGAAACGTACTCTTCCCAGTTAAAGGCAATGCTCA
Organism: Orrella sp. 11846; assembly: GCF_048820935.1. Lineage (NCBI taxonomy): Bacteria > Pseudomonadati > Pseudomonadota > Betaproteobacteria > Burkholderiales > Alcaligenaceae > Orrella > Orrella sp. 11846. The sequence goes on along the minus strand of NZ_JBMERD010000013.1, from coordinate 64,828 downwards.
GTGCCCGACGCAATAAACGGTTTTTCTCCTGCTGTTCAGGCGTATCACCCTGCCCCACAATCGGATCTAACCAGTTAAAGCCGAAGTAGTAAATCGAGGCTTCGACGGTTGTGGGTAGTTGAATACCATGGTCTTCATACAAGGCCGCTTTCTCTGGAGAGTCGCCCGCAGCGACTATCATTCCCACGCCACTATCACCCCGATCAGCTTGTGGCATGTCATAGTATCCCTGCAGAAATTTGCCTTGCAGTGGAATACTCTCTTTTTCAATATTAAAGACCAACTTGTCGATAAAAGGCGTCATCTTGCCGCAATCTTCAAGTAAACCCGCCGCTTCATCACCAGGCTCACCTTCGCAAGGATAGGGTTGTCCGCGGAAATTTGGGTTACGTGCCATCACATGTCGACGATTTTGAAGTGACTCCACCATCATGTAAGGTCCAGTCCCTACAGGCCAAGTGTTGAGTGACAAGTTGTGTTGCGCCATACCAGGCTGGCTATAGAAGCGATCCGCTTCCCAAGGGATAGGCGCTGTAAATGTCATGGCAAGCCAATAGCGAAACTGTGGATAACTGCCTTTAACGCGAAGACGTAAAGTGTGATCATCCAAAGCTTGAACCCCATCAAACCCGTAGTCTCTTAAATCCAGCCAATCCAAATCGGACTTCGCACTTTGACGAAAGCGTTGATCAATCTCACGGAGTTCTTCACCATAGGCATCAAAACCTTCGACATGCTGCGCCAGTGTTGAAAAAATTGGTGACGCCACTCGTGGGCTGGCTAGACGCCGAAATGCATACACAAAGTCATGTGCAGTGAGCTCACGCGTCCCAGTTTGTTCAAAATCCATCACAGAAAAGCGATCACCCAGTTTATCTGGATTCAAGTCCTGATAAACAAACTGTCCTTTGTCATCGCGAGCAAATGCAGGGTGCGGCGCAAACAACACACCTTTTTCAATTTGAATGTCATAAACACTGACGGCAACCTCTTCAGGCGCAACGTCTTGAGGTAACACTTGCCCATTTGCATCCAGATAAACAGGTTCCACCACCGATGTGGCCACTCGCGGAATCAATTCATAAGGTCGTTTCAGATAGTGATAGCCATACAACGGTTCGTAAATGTTGTAGGTATAGGGTGTTTCATCCGTGGAATACGATCGGGCCGGATCCAAAAATTTGGGTGATCGTTGGGTAAAAGCCGTATATAGGGTGTTTTCTGCAAGCGCACCCGATATGTAAGGGCTGTTGATAGGCTCTTTTGAGTCACAACCCATCAAGCCCACCAACAACATCACCATGAATACGATGCGACTCAATTTGTTCGCCAAATGTTCATTCTCCATTCATCCCGATCAGTCAACCTACGCTGGTTGCGATCAACACATGCAGTCAGACCAACCATAATGACACAAGTGATTCTGAATCATAGGGCATCTTGCAGGTCTAATCGAGTGTTACAGCCCGTCTTAAGCTCGTTTTCTAGTACAAACACTGACAACACCTAGGTTTCATGCGAAGATGCAGTTTGTTCCTCAATTCCTTGTTAGGTGACTTGAATGAAAGCCGTCTTTTTGGATTGCGCCACACTACCTCATCCCATCGAAAAGCCCCAATGGATCTCCGAATGGACAGATCATAGTGCAACCCCCAAAACAGCCGAAGCGGTTATTAAAGCGCTTGAAGACGCTGAAATCTGCATCACTAACAAGGTACCTATTACTGCAGCCGTTGTGCAATCAAGCCCCAAACTCAAACTGATTTGTGTGGCAGCCACGGGTTACGACTGCATCGACCTTCAAGCTTGTCGAGAAAATGGTATCACCGTGGTGAATGTACCTGGTTATGCGACACAAAGTGTTGCTGAAAGCGTCATTGGCAGCCTCTTCATTTTGCGTCGTCAATTGCGCCGTTATGATCAATTAGCTAGAACCGTGTGGCCTGAATCTGAGCACTTTTGTGTCCACGACGCACCCATTCTTGATATTGCCGGCGCGACGTTGGGAATTTTTGGTCATGGCACCATCGGATCTGAAGTTGCTCGTCTCGCCAAAACACTAGGCATGAACGTCTTGCTTGCAGAACATCGCGGGCGACCTTCTTTGCGTGAGGGCTACACTCGATTTGAAGAGGTTATTGCACGCAGTGATGTGATTTCTCTGCATTCACCCTTGATGCCCGCGACAGTCGGCATGATCGGTCACGCCGAAATCTCTCGCATGAAAACAGGCGCACTGATTATCAATACATCGCGTGGCGGATTGATTCAAGAAGCCGCGTTAATCGATGGACTCGAGACGGGTCATTTAGGCGGTGCGGCTCTTGACGTACTCTCAACCGAACCACCCCCAGAGAATTTGGCGCTTCTGCACTGCAAACACCCCAATCTCTTAATCACCCCACACGTTGCCTGGGCTTCACAAAGTGGTCTAGCCGCACTTTCCCGGGGTATCACACAAAACCTTGAAGCCTATCATTTGGGCCATCCCATCAACGTGGTCTAACAGTCCTCCTTCTCCTCATTAAGGCGGTTGATATTCGTTTGAGTAGCAACCGCTTTATCTGTTCCAATCAATCACAACAGACAAAGATCACGATTTCAGAACACATGATAGATTTATAGACATACCAACTGAATACCTAATCATTTGTAGTCAAACGATACTTTCCTTAGATCATTTCGTTGCTTTTTCTTCTTGATGCAAAATGGAAAGAATCAGAGCACCGCATAGTGATTCCATGAACATTTTGAAAAGCAAATCGTGAGCACTCTCAACCATAAAAACATCAGTCAATTCCTTCTGAACGCAGGGATGACAGTCGCTGCACAAACGCTTGCCAATCGCCATCAATTCACCTTAGATGACGAACATTGGCAAGCATTCCAACAAACATTAAATCGGCCAGTGAAGATCAAGCCGCGATTAAAGAAACTACTTCAAGAACCTGGGGTGCTTGATTAAATAATCGTTATGCGCCAAACCACTAGTTAACTGCAACTGCGCAGACATACGTTTTTTGAGAAAACGAAAGAACACTCCCGCCTCCCAATACCGAAAATATAACTAACTCATATTGTTAACAACACGCCTAACACGGCCAGAGTCGTTGTAAGCCAATAAGAACATATCGTGCTAACAAATTGATGTAGGTCAGTTTCAATCTTTTCAGTATATTTAAATATATAATATAATGAATTGATTAACTATTGAATTATTTCAAAGACTTCTGACTGGAGCCAGATCATGGATAAAGCCCCTAAACTGCTGTAATTTCCGGCGAATATGAGGTAAAGCAACGCATTACAGATCTTGGCTTACATAATTTTGTGATTCTGCCCTTTAATTATGAAGACGCGATAACTGGAGCACGTATTTTTTCAGAAATGCGCTCAAATAGAATTGAAGACGATTTTCAGAGAATCACCCTAGGTTCCGATAGCGGTGCCATGCTACTGCATCAGGCTGATGAACACATTGGTCTATCGGCTGAAATGGCCGATAAACATCAAGACCATCAGGACCTCACATTCGTTTTTCAAAACGATAGGCGGATGTGTTGTGCTCATAATAAGTAGGCAAAAACTACTCAAGTGAGCGAAGCATCCTCTATATCTTCAGACGTAACTTTAGATCGAAAATCTTTCGTACAACCACTCTTCAAGTTTTTCTATATTATGTGATTGCGCTATATTAGCTGTACAGCTAATATAGCGAATATGACTAATCTAGATACTATGTTATTAAACGATTTCATTGATTCGCTCCAAGGTGCTACCGGCTTCATTACAGAGCATGAAGCTTTAAAAGTGCCATTTGACGATCATCTTCAAAATGCGCGATTCGATACAGCAATCATCACAAAGACCCCGAGCGCGGGAGTCTGTGTATTGGCAATCAAGATAAGCCGCACTATCTATCCACGAGATGCTCGAATGGCAATCAGCCATCTGATGAAATATCAAGCCACATCCCCACACGACAACGTCGCGCCATGTCTGATTGCAGAAATGATTAGTCCTGGATCTCGCGAGGCTTTACGGAACGCAGGAATCAATTACTACGATAAGAGTGGGACGCTTTATTTTAAATATCACACTTGGTTAGTTGATGTTGAGCGCACTCCGATACGTTCCACACATAAAAAGGATATTGCACTGTTTCATGGAGCTCGGGAACAGGTCATCCATGCGCTTCTGCACCATTGGCATACAAATTCTGATGAGGGATATATCACTGGAGAGAAGCTCGCTAGACTTGCAAAAACCTCAACCTACACTGTATCTAGCACCATGCAGGCTCTTGAGCAGCATGACTTCGTCGAATCAAAAGGCAGCGGTCCTCATCAACGCCGCCGCTTGCGGGATCCGGCATCACTTCTTGATGCATGGGCTGATATGTGGACTCGACGACGAGAAGTAAAGACTCGCTGGTATACCTATGCTCACAACGGACAGCTCACTGATCACGTCATCGGAAAATTAGCCAACCACGTACGACAAGGATGGGCACTCACAGGCGCCGCTGCTGCTAACTCCTTCCTTATGCGACTGACAAATGTTGACCGCATAGAAATCATCATTCAGCCTGGTGATACCGAAAAGTTAGCATCTGAGATAGGTCTATCCCAAGCGGATAAAGGCGCCAACATTGTCCTCATCGAACGAACCGGGGCATCCTTATTATTCCTAGAAAAATATCCTGAACGATCACATTACTGTTTTTCCAGTAAATTTATACAATACTTAGATCTTCTTAATGGATACGGGCGCAACAAAGAGCTCGCTGACGAGTTCCGAAGATTGACGCTCAAAATAGGAAATAGTAAGTGAACGTGAAACACACGACGGCCGCGGAATACAGCACCGCCCACACTGATGCATGTGAAATTGCACTCGTCGCACTATTGCGTGCATTTGGCTCATTGAAGACTAATTTGCGGCTCGTAGGTGGACTCGTGCCGCGCTATTTGACACCGTCACAACCACCAGATATTCCTGCACATACGGGCACAACCGACGTCGACATTGTGCTTAACATTACGATACTAACGACGCAAGGCACATACGACAAACTGAGACGACAGCTGAAAGACGGAGGATTCGTCCGTTATCAACCCGCCCCAGAAGGCCCTGTAAGTTCTTGGCAATGGCTATACAACGTCGGCAACACACCAATCGTCATCGAATTTCTACAGCACACAGACGATCCAGCACAAAGTTCATTTCTAGTGCAAATTGATGGAGAAGATGTCTCTGCTTGCCAAATCCTCTATGCTAGCATTGCGTATGATTGGTTTGAAAAGAAAGAAATTGTTGTCGAACTTCCCAATAACGGTGGCATCGTCAGGGAGACCATTCGCTACGCAGATGCGGTGGCCTTCATCGTCCTGAAAGCGCTTGCCTTTAAAAGTCGCCATGAACGCAAGGATGCTTCAGATCTTATCCATGTGATGCGTTACTGGGGTAATGTCGAATCACTTGCAGGATTATTCAAAGAACGCATAGCCACTGGGATCCACAACGATGCAATCAAATTAGCACTTACAGCACTCAAAGAAAACTTCTGCGACGAACCAGAGATTCCTGGCTATCGCAAAGATGGTCCAGCAGCTGTGATCAATTTCCACGGACTTCAAGACATCGATGAAGAAATACGAATCCGTGAGCAGCGTGAAGTGAGTGGCATGGTGAACTACTTCATTCAGCATATTACGTAATTTCACATAAATAATGTTACTAAACAATACGTTGCATAATAAATGCACTGTCTCACTATGCATGTTGCGCATGATGAGAGTGTTTCGTGCTCCGCAATGCTCTTTGGCATTTTGTCAGAGGATAGAGAGCGAAACCGGTATTCTCTGTTTGCGAGCAGAACTTTTGCCTGCTGACAACCGCCCACCCTTTCGGTGAGTCAGTTTAAGTTTCCATGCCCAGTAGCGGGCACCAATGCTATAGCTGGTATTCAGATCAACATTGTATTGCCTGCTACTGTCAAACGTGACGAGCTCGTACTGTTTAACATTGATCTTAACGTGACCAGATCTTCGGTCAAGCAAATTGATTTATTTTTTCGTACAAAAGCTTCGTTCGGCTTGCTCATACAAGAGCTCAACACTTGTTTTTAGTGCCAGAAAAAAGAGCATCTGACAAGACTGTGGGGCTCAGAGAGATCGTTCAATATACCCATTCTGGGTTCCATCATACCCAAAATGGGTATGGCTGATTCAGCCAATGTAACAATCCACTAAGGACACTACCCCATGAATGTTGCGCTAGTTCTATGACTGAGTGTGATGAGTGGTTAGTCTCTTAACCGAGAAAAGTCCATGGTAAAAAAAGCAATGTCCCACAAAACCCCCGCATCAATAAAAAAACCGCCTAGATGGGTTAGATCTAAGCGGTTTAACTAGCTGATTTAACTAGTGAATTTGGCGCGCCCGGCAAGATTCGAACTCACGACCCCTTGGTTCGTAGCCAAGTACTCTATCCAACTGAGCTACGGGCGCTGCAAGAAAAGAATTATAGCAGGTTTTTTGAATTTGTCACATCAAAGATGAAAAAATGAAATTTCACGTTTTCAGGCCTGCTCATAAATCTTTACAACCTGCATCTTATCATAGAGTTAACCAGTATTTCTAACACCAGCTGAAATTCCGTTAATTGCAATGTGAATACCACGCTTTGCGCGTTCACTCGGTTCCTCATGATTCTCTGCCGAAGCACGCAGTCGACGGATCAATTCAATCTGCAAGTGATGTAGGGGATCAATATAGGGAAAGCGATGCTGAATAGAGCGAGCAAGCGCCGGGTTGGTTGCTAAAAAGCCCACATGCCCAGTGACACGTTCGAGCGCATCCTCTGTAAGACGCCAGTGTTGACGAATCTTCTCAAAAACTGTTTTACGAATATTGGTATCACGCACCAAGCTCGCATATCGGGAAGCAAGCGCCAGATCGCTCTTAGACATCACCATGTCAACATTCGAGATCAATGTGGTAAAGAACGGCCATTCTCGATACATCTGCTGCAAGAGCTCAAGCGCCTCTTCACTATTCATTCCGTTCGGTGGCGATTGAATGAACTGATTGACTGCTGTGCCGAACCCAAGCCAGCCCGGCAAAGACAATCGGCACTGACCCCAACTAAATCCCCAAGGAATAGCACGTAAATCCTCAATCGCAGGCGGCTTGCCATCTTTGCCTTGCGTACGAGCAGCAGGCCTAGACCCGATATTGAGCTTGGAGATTTCACCAATCGGTGTCGACTCAAAGAAGTACTCCGCAAAACCAGGCGTTTCATAAACCAGCGCACGATACGCTTTAAAGCTATCATCGGACAAACGTTGCGCAACCGCTAAAAAGGAATCTGGCACCGTCTCATCTTTAGTCAACAAGGTTGCTTCAATGGCCGCAGCGACAAGCGTTTCAAGGTTGCGTCGGCCAATGTCAGGGTTGGCATATTTCGAACCAATGACTTCACCCTGCTCTGTCAATCGGATACGACCCTGCACCGTTCTAGGTGGTTGCGCCAAAATAGCCTCATAACTTGGGCCACCACCTCGTGCAACCGTACCACCACGACCATGGAACAAACGCATGTTGACAGCCGACTCTGCTGGCAGTTCGGCAAAGACCGCCTCAAGCGCAACCTCTGCTTGATAGAGTTCCCAAGCGCTGGTCAGAATGCCACCGTCTTTATTGCTATCTGAATACCCAAGCATCACTTCCTGAACACCGTGACTGCGATGTACAAGCTCAAGCATGCCAGGCACCGCAAAGAAGTCGCGCATGATTTGTGCGCTGCGTTGCAAATCATCAATCGTCTCAAATAGAGGCACCACCATAAGACCTGCACGCGTTGAAACGCATTCATAATCGTCTGAGGCTCCGCCCAGAGAGCCAGCCATCAATCCAACTTCTTTTTGTAAGACGTAGACTTCCAGCAGGTCACTGACAGTTTCGGTATGGCTGACAATGTATTGCACCACCGCTTTCGTGCCATATTTCTGGCGCAGTTCAGCAGTCATGCGCAACACCCCCAGTTCTGAACGGGTGTGTTCACTATAGTCAGCACCAGGCACTGTCAGTACTCTGGGATCTTGAAGCACTTTTGTCAGCAGCTCCACTTTCTCGGGCTCAGACAACTGCGCATAGTCATCATTGACCTGAGCTTTTTTGAGAAGCTCGGTGATCACTTTTTCATGCTGGTCAGAACTTTGTCGCAAATCCACAGACGCCAAATGAAAGCCAAAGACTTCAACAGCGCGGATGACGGGATCTAAACGATCTTTGACCAAGTCCACCGCATGATTCTGCAGTAACGAGGCTCTAATCACACGCAAATCATGGAGCAAAGCTTGGGGGTTCGCATAAGGCTCTGCATCGGCAATTGCACGCCATGGCGCTTGGGTATTGTTTAACGCATGCAGCGTAGCTGCCAGGCGCGCATACATACCCGTCAGTGCACGACGATAGGGCTCATCTGAACGATGCTCATCGTGATCAGGGGACTGCTCACTCAACGAACGCATAGCATCAGAAATTGGTACTAACAAAGCCGACATCGACAACACAGCACCCAACCCATGCAAAGCTTCAAGGTGATGACGCAAGACCAGCTCAGACTGTCGACGTAAGGCTTGCTGCAATGTTTGCGCATTGACATTCGGGTTGCCATCACGGTCTCCGCCTGTCCACTGCCCCATCGTCAGAAAGCTGTGAACAGGTAACCCCGACAGCTCCTCTTCAATTTGTGCGTAGAGCTTAGGAATTTCTGGTAGAAATGTGGATGCGTAATAGCCTAATTGGTTTTCTATTTCATCCGCGACTGTGAGCTTGGTGAAACGCTGCAAACGTGTCTGCCACAACTGCACGATATGCGCTTTGATTTGTCGCTCATTGTGTGCCAAATCCTTTTGCTGAAGACTGTCTTCCCCACGATTACGAATCTGATCACGCTGCTCGAGTAGGTTTGCAATTGCCCGGTGCGCATCAAGCGTACTTTTACGCTGAACTTCGGTCGGGTGTGCCGTCAAAACCGGGCAAACCTGACTATGTGAAAGCATGTCGCGCACTCGTGACAGTTCGATTTGTTGCGTTTGCAAAGCTTCAAACGTATGGGCAAGTGAGCCCGCACGAATCCGACCCGCTCGTTCATGAAACTGTCGACGCCGCACATAATGTCGGTCTTCAGCCAGATTGGCTAGATGACTGAAGTAAGTAAAAGCACGAATCACAGCCACAGCGACATCATCGGTCAAACTCTGCAACAAGGTGTTGAGCTGGCGATCCGCGCCGGAATCATCATGGCGTCGAAATGAAACCGACAAACGTCGAATTTCTTCAATCAGATCAAACATGGTTTGACCCTCTTGCTCTCGAATCACGTCACCGAGCAACCTCCCTAAAAGCCGAATATCTTTCATCAGAGGCTCTTCTTGGGGCCGATGTGTGGTGTGTTTCACGCGCAATCTCCTTATAGCTGATGTGATTCGTCATCGATCTAGGTGTTCAGCTAAACAACACAGACGCTTTTCATAATACAGTGCAAAAAAGGTGGATGAAGTTTGCTTTTTTGGAACCTTGTCACATATTTTAGTCAAGGCAATTGCAGATTCAGATCAAAAATACGCTTTTATGACGCTACAAAACCCACAACCCTGGTCACTTGAAAAAATTCGCACAATTGAAAAACAAGGCCTTGAGGCAGGTTTGCCCTTAATGCAACATGCTGCAGATTGCGCACTCAAACTGATTCTGAAGTGCCACGGACTCCCACAGCATGCACTCGTTTTAGCTGGGCCAGGCAACAATGGTGGCGATGCACTCACACTGGCACTCGGTTTATGGCAACACGGTAGTTTAGTCACTGTCATTCAGCCACAGTTTCCTAAACCTGCAGTCACAGATGCTTATGCGGCTCATGCCAACTGGATTGCGACGGGCGAGGCGGTCTTGTCACAATGGCCAGATAAAGCAAACCACTACGATCTGATTGTCGATGGTTTGTTTGGCATCGGTCTTGATCGTCCTCTAACCAATCCTTGGCAATATTTGATTAAATGCGCGAACCGCCATGAGGCACCTACACTCGCTTTAGATATTCCCAGCGGACTCTTTGCACAGTCAGCCAGCACTCCAAACCTGCAGGATCCACAAAACTCACAAACGATTATTCAGGCACGTTGGACAACGGCATTTATTGCTCCGACGCAAGCGGTTTGTGAAACTTGTCATGCACATTGGGTGGGAGAACTGTATCTCTGTGATTTAGGATTACGTTCAGATGCTTGACCACATTGCCTCCAGCGTCCAATATGACTCAAACCACCTTATTCAACCATTTGAAATCCACATGAAACATTGGTCACACACTGCGCTAAGCGATCATCCTGAAGAAGCTTGGGTCAATGGCGCTGGCCTAACTCGCACGCTACAGGTTTGGCCCGATGCGAACAACTGGTCATTACGCATTTCAGTTGCCACCATCGAAACCAGTGCACCCTACTCTAAGCTGCCAGGCACACAGCGTTGGCACACGCTACTTCAAGGGCGTTTATTACTCACGTTACCCAACCAAACACAAGCTCTGGATGTACATTCAGCGCCCTTTCAGTTTGATGGTGACTGGCCCTGTGACTGTCAATTAATAGAAGGTCCTGCTATGGCATTCAATGTCATGCTTAGAGGGGCTTACACCGCTCGGGTTTGGCGATTCACTGCAAGCAATATTGCCCAGCCATTCCAAAAACAGACCGACACTGCATCTAAAATTGTGTTTGCTGGTTTTTATACGCAAACACAGACACGGGTCGCTGACTTACAAGGCCGCCACGATCTACCCGAGCGTCATTGGTTCTGGTACAACGAGCCCAATGTCGCTGAAGTCTTGTCAGATCTCACATTACAAAACGGCCAGATTATTGGCGTTATTTTGCTACGGATACCATCATGAAGCTTTTTGCACAACAAGCCTGGATTCAAGGTCAGTGGGCCCAACAAGTGTTGTTGGAAATCGATTCAACTGGTCACTGGACCCAGATCACGCCCAACATCACCACGCCCCCTGCCGATGCGCAGCACAAAAGCACCATCGTGCCAGGCATCACCAATGCACACAGTCACGCTTTTCAGCGGGCCATGTCTGCATTAACCGAACGCGGCAGTCCCGAAGGTGACAACTTCTGGCGCTGGCGCCAGACCATGTATCAGATTGCCTTGAGCATCACGCCAGATGATTTGCGAGAAATTGCCACACAACTTTATCGCGAACTGCTTGACGGTGGTTACTCGCACGTTTGTGAATTTCATTACGTTCATCACGATCCACAAGGACGACCCTATGCGGATCCTGCTGAAATGTGCTGGGCGCTCGTTCAAGCAGCGCAAGAAACCGGAATCGGTCTGACACTGCTGCCAACGCTATACATGCACCGGGGTTTTGGTAACCCAGGTTTGCAAGAGGATCAGAGGCGGTTTGCAGGCACGCCCGATATGATCCTCGATCTGCAAACCCGCATCCAAGCTTATAGCCAGAAAAACAATCTGACACACCGATTACGCGCTGGTGTTGCGATTCACTCCTTACGGGCAGTCGATCCCACGTCCATACGCGAACTCACTGCCGCATTACCCAAAGACACCCCAATTCACATTCACATTGCCGAACAGAAGAAGGAAGTTGAAGACTGTCTAGCGCATCTGGGTGCCCGACCCGTGCAGTGGTTAACCGAACACATCGACATTGATCACAACTGGCATTTAGTTCATGCGACCCACACCACACCTCAGGAAATCCAAGCCCTCGCTAAAACCGGTGCAAGTGTTGTCATTTGCCCTACGACCGAAGCCAACTTGGGCGATGGGGTATTTGATTTAACGAGCGCACTCAAATCGAATCTGAGTTGGAGTATTGGAACAGACAGCCATGTCAACCGTGATGTGAGCGAAGAACTGCGTTTGCTCGAATACAGTCAACGCTTGACACAACATCAAAGAAACATTGCCTCTAACGTGACAGGCGGGCAACAAGCCAGCGCAACCGTTTTATTTGAACGTGCCTTACAAGGCGGTCATGCGGCAAGCGGCCTGCCCTTGGGAGGGCTAGCCGTCGGACAACGTGCGGATTGGTTTGAATTAGATTTAACGCAAGACAATTTCTGGCGGATTCAACCAGAGCACCAACTGGACGCCTGGATTTTTTCTACGCCAAGCGCAAAATTGCTGCGCAATCAATAAGTCTTTGATCACCGCCCAATCCTCACAAGTGATGAAATCTCCATGTCTGGTTGTGCGCCAACATGCTATGTTGAACGACACAATCAGACAACGGGGACTCCATCATGCTAGAGACCACATCGGCGGACCAACAAGCCCGCCAAGCCATCCACACCCTTTTACAACAAGCACCTTGGGCCAGTCTGGATCACTTGGAACGCATTCGGTTTCACGGTGAAGTTCCCCTATTAGATAGTGCGCATAAACTACCTGTCGCCTCGGCCAGTGCGATTGGAGCATTTGCGTTTAGTGTCGAGCAATGGTGGCATTTGATGCACCAGCGCCACCAGACGATCGGCATTGATTGGATGCAAGCCACGTGCGCCCTGAATCCAGGGTATTTTCAGCGTCAAAACGGCTATGCAGTTCCTGCGTTAACCTTGCTGCAACACTTCAAAGCCGACTTTTACCGTACACGCGACGACCGTTGGTTCTTCCCGGTGGGTGGCCCTTATCCATTATTGCGTGACGGCATTCTTGAAACGCTAGCTTGTGCTAATACGCAAACTGCCCTCACTGAAGCGATTGCCAGCTGGGATGCGGCCGATATTGAAGATGCGTTTGCACAGCGACGCCTACCGGGTTGCTATGCCAGAACCCCTGCGGAATGGCTCGCCCATCCGCAAGGCCAGTGGCTCTCGACTCAACCCGTCATTCAAGTCACTAAAATTGGTGACAGCACTCCAGAACTACCCATCGCAGCCCAACGCCCACTGTCAGGGATTCGAGTGCTCGACTTGGGGCATGTCATTTCCGGCCCTGTCATTGCCCGGTCTCTGGCAGAACACGGTGCCGATGTACTGCGAGTTTCAGCCCCATTGATGCAAGACCCTGTTCAACAAACCATGGACACCAACATTGGTAAACGCAGTGCATTTCTGGATCTGAATCAAACTCAAGATTTGGCTAAAGCGCGCGATTTAATCAGCCAGGCGGATGTCATTGTGCAATCCTGGCGACCTGGTCGAATCGCCGCCAGAGGTTTGGGCGCTGAAGATGCAGCACAAATCAGACCCGGTATTATCTACGTCAGTGTGTCATCTTATGGTGACGAAGGCCCATGGGGTGATCGAGGGGGGTTTGAGCAGCTTGGACAGGCTGCGGCCGGCGTTTGTGTTAATGAGGGTGGTCAAGGCAAACCACGTCTGGTCAACACCTATCTGCTCAACGATTACCTCACCGGTTATCTCGGTGCAGCCGGTGTCATGATGGCGCTCATCCGACGCGCCAATGAAGGTGGCAGCTACCATGTCAAAGTCTCTTTGGCACGGACATCCATGTGGACTCAGACTTTGGGTTTACAAGCCACATACGACCCTACAGCACCTGCCCGTCACTTTAGTGAGGTCTTACGACCACGACTTGGTCAGAGCCAAGGTGCTTATGGCTTGCTAGATCAGTTACCACCTGTGGCGCAGTTTTCTCGCACGCCTGCGCGCTGGGAATTGCCGTCAGCCCCCACGGGTTCACATCTAGCTCAGTGGCTGTAGCCTACACGTCCACAAGATGTTGCCAAGCCGCATAATCAATGCGGCTTGCCACAAAATACGGATTTTCTAAATCACTTTGTCCGTAACGCAGAGGTTTTCCGTGTAGGTCGCAAACGGTTCCGCCTGCGCCTTCGAGAACGGCTTGAGCAGCCGCAATATCCCATTGCGAAGTCAATCCCAGTCTCGGATACAAATCTGCCTGCCCTTGTGCAATCAGACAGAGCTTGAGCGAACTTCCAATGCGAATCATCTCAGTATTGCCCAGGCGTTCCACAAACGACACTGTCTTGGGACCCAAATGCGCTTTACTGGCCAGCACGCGCGTCACAGTCGGTAATTCAGATAAGGTTTGCAACTGCAAAGCGCGTTGTTCACCTTGCGCTGACAAACGACTCCCCATTTGAGCACCACCCCAGTACAGACGATCACTAATCGGTGCATAAACCACACCCCAGACAGACACACTTTGGTCAATTAAAGCCAGGTTCACGGTGTATTCATCATCACCTGCCACAAACCCACGCGTACCATCCAATGGATCCACCAACCAGAACTGTCCTTCTTGACTCAGAAAACGCTCAGAGCCCGGACACTCTTCAGACACAATGGGAATATCAGGCGAGATCTTAGATAAACCGTCCACAATGATCTGGTTTGCCTGCAAGTCTGCCTCAGTCACCGGACTGGCATCTGCTTTCTGACGAACATTCATGTCGTTCGAATTCGCTTGATTACTCACGTCTGACTGAGCCTCTTCAGAAGATCTCGAAGGATGAAACCGTAAAGTAGCCAAGCCCGCTTCACGAGCAAGGGTCAAGACTTCGTCAAGCCAAGAGGGTTGCAACATGCTTCAACTCCAAAAAAATGGGGGATGCTCCATCATCGGAACATCCCCCACGCGAATGACACACAACGGTCTTAAAACCGTTGGTATTCAACCATTACAGGCTGTTGGTCAACTCAGGCACTGCCTCAAACAAATCAGCAACCAAACCGTAGTCTGACACACCAAAGATTGGTGCTTCTGCGTCTTTGTTAATGGCCACAATGACTTTAGAATCTTTCATACCGGCCAAGTGCTGAATGGCACCAGAGATTCCGATTGCGACATACAACTGAGGCGCCACAATCTTACCGGTTTGACCAACCTGCCAGTCGTTAGGCGCATAGCCTGCGTCAACGGCTGCACGGGATGCACCCAGCGCTGCACCGAGCTTGTCAGCCAATGCATCGAGAATTTTAAAGTTCTCTGCGCTACCCATACCACGGCCACCAGACACCACAGCTTTGGCGCCAGCCAGTTCGGGACGATCGCTCTTGGCGATTTCGCGGCCCACAAACTTGCTTTTACCAGAGTCAGCCACCGCATCAACAGACTGGACTTCAGCACTGCCGCCTTCGGCTTGTGCTGCATCAAAACTTGTTGTACGCACGGTGATGACTTTCACAGGATCTTCTGACTGCACGGTCGCAACAGCGTTACCTGCATAAATTGGACGCTGGAACGTATCTGCCGATTCAATCGCAGTAATGTCAGACACCTGAGCGACATTCAGTTTGGCAGCAACACGAGGTGCTGTGTTTTTACCAGCTGCTGTCGCTGGGAACAGAATGTGTGAGTAGCCATCGGCCACTGCCAGAACCTGTGCAGCCACATTTTCTGCGAGACCGTCTTTCAAAGACTCGCCATCGGCCAGCAAGACTTTAGCAACGCCTGCAATCTTAGCGGCTTGTTCTGCAACAGCAGCAGCGTCTTGACCAGCAACCAGTACATGGACATCACCACCCAACTGGGATGCGGCCGCGATCACATTAAGCGTTGCGCCTTTCAATTCGGCATTATCGTGTTCAGCAATAACAAGGACTGACATAATTAGATCACCTTTGCTTCATTCTTCAGTTTATCGACCAGCGTTGCAACATCTGGAACCACCACACCCGCTGCACGCTCGGCAGGCTCAGCCACTTTCAGTGTTTTGAGCTTCGGTGTGACATCAACACCCAGATCTTCTGGGGTCACGGTTTCCAGCGGCTTGCGCTTGGCTTTCATAATGTTTGGCAGGGTCACATAGCGTGGCTCGTTCAAACGCAAGTCTGTCGTGATAATGGCGGGCAATGCCATTTCGATGGTTTCCAAACCACCGTCGACTTCACGCGTCACAATCGCTTTACCGTCTGCAACCTCAACTTTGTTGGCAAACGTTGCCTGAGGCCAGTCCAGCAATGCGGCCAGCATCTGACCAGTCTGGTTGGCATCATCATCAATTGCTTGTTTACCCAAAATAATCAAATCAGGCGTTTCTTTAGCAGCCAGCTCTTTAAGCAGTTTGGCAACAGCCAAGGGCTGCAGTTCTGCGTCGGTCTGCACCAACACACCGCGATCCGCACCAATTGCCATGGCTGTACGCAATGTTTCTTGACACTGTGCAACACCGCAAGAGACGGCAACAATTTCAGTGACCACACCATTTTCTTTCAGGCGCGTTGCTTCTTCCACCGCAATTTCATCAAACGGGTTCATGGACATCTTGACGCTGGCGATATCTACGCCTGTCTGATCCGACTTGACCCGCACCTTGACGTTGTGGTCTACAACGCGTTTAACCGGCACCAACACCTTCATCTACGGTTCTCCAGAGATTTATCAACACAAATGACGACGGCAACAACCTTCGCAAAAAGGTACGCACAACGCGCACGCTAGCCTGACACAGATTGTCACCATAAAAATCTTTAACTTGTTCGCTAAATTCAACGGGCAAATGAGCCAACAGAGACCAATGACACAGGGCGTGTTTTCGCGCTGGACATGTCATCAATCACAATCTAGCCTCCCTGATTGTAACCGTCTAACAACGTTTTCTTCTAAATACAGGCATAAAACATCTTAAATAATGAGACATTTTGGTTTTATTCACTCAGTTTTGTCAGTTTGGCAAACCAATTCGCAATCAAACTTGCCCGCAAAGACCGTGTCCAGCATAATTTGATTCGTTGTCGCTGAAAAGCCCTCTGAGTTTCAGCATCGGGATCTAACGCATTGTTCATCGGAACTTTTTATGTCGCATTTAGCAAAAACCTGCCAGCTCTTATGCATCACTGCTTTAATGACCGGCTGCGCTACGGCCGTTCCCCCTGTTCAGACACCTGCTGAACAACCTAAAGCGGTGATCGCTGAAACGATAAAAACCGCAACTCCCACCACGGCACCAGCCAAACTGGCAGCAAAGCCTGAACAGTCACTGCAAGTGGGCTTTCTGGCAAGACCCGATGTGCAGACGTTTTATCGCTCAGTCGTAGCAGAACGCCAACTACCTGAACAGCCTGTTGCTCAGTTGCTGAGCGAAGCACAATATGATGAGACTGCACGACGTCTGATGACACCACGTCCAGATGGGCGTGGACCGATCATTCGCGATTGGCCCACCTACCGTAAGCGTTTTGTGGAACCGATCCGCATTGAACGCGGTCGTGCTTTCATGCAAGCACATGCGCAGACTTTGATGCAAGCAGAAAAAAAGTATGGTGTGCCAGCCTCCATCATCGCAGCCATCATTGGCATTGAGACACTCTACGGTCAGCACATGGGCAATCACAAAGTGCTCGACACTGTCACCACATTGGCTTTCGACTACCCCGAACACCCAAAAAGAGCGCAACGCGTAGAACTCTTTCAAACACAGTTAGCGGACTTACTCGAGTTGCACGTCAAGGGAAAATTAAACGCGCATACCCAATTGGGATCATTTGCGGGAGCCATTGGTTTAGGCCAATTTATGCCCACCAGCATTAAAGAATATGCGGTCTCGGCTCAACCGCCTCGTGCGATTGATTTAGAGCACAATCTGGACGACGCCATTTTTTCAGTGGCAAACTTTTTACGTCAACATGGCTGGGTCCCAGGCGCCCCTGTGTTTGCACCGGTCACACTACCAGCAGACGCAGGCAAACTGGTCACAGGCGGACTTGAACCTACGCTCACATGGTCCGACTTAGAACACGCCGGCGCAACCGCGTCAAACAGCCAGATTCCAGCAGCCTCGTGGCAATCATTGCCACTGGGGGTGATTGATCTACCCACGGCACGCACAGGCTATGTACAGTATCTTGTGGCGACCCCGAATTTCTTTGCGCTCACTCAATACAACCGCAGCTACTTCTATGCCACATCAGTTGCGCAACTTGCCCAAGAAATTCGGTAGTCAGCCGACGACCTCACCTCAACGGGGATCAAACAACCCCGTTGAGAGATAACGATCACCCCGATCACACACAATAAAGACGATGGTGGCATTTTCAACACGCTGCGCCACACGCATCGCGGCCACCAGCGCACCACCTGAGGACACACCCGCGCTAATCCCCTCTTGGCTGGCCAATGCTCGAGTCATTTCCTCAGCTTCGGTTTGCTCGATCGTTTCAAAGCCATCAATTCGGCTGGCATCATAAATGGCAGGTAAATAAGCTTCGGGCCAAGCACGAATACCGGCTATCTGAGAGCCTTCTGCTGGCTGTGCACCAATGACCTGAACATTGGGGTTTTGTGATTTGAGATACTGGGAAGTGCCCATGATGGTACCCGTTGTACCCATCGCGCTCACAAAGTGTGTCACACGACCTTGAGTTTGCGTCCAAATCTCCGGCCCAGTGGTTTTAAAGTGCGCCAGTGGATTGTCTGGATTGGCAAACTGATCCAGCACCTTGCCTTTACCCTCCTCAACCATTTTTGCAGCCAAGTCACGTGCATATTCCATGCCACCCTCTTTAGCGGGTGTCAGGATAATCTCCGCACCATACGCAGCCATCGAAGCGCGTCGTTCCATCGACAGGTTATCTGGCATGATCAAAATCATGCGATAACCGCGCATGGCAGCTACCATCGCCAACGCAATACCGGTGTTTCCGCTAGTGGCTTCAATGAGCGTATCGCCTGGACGAATTTCGCCACGCTTTTCTGCCTCTAGGATCATGGAAAGTGCAGGACGATCTTTCACTGATCCGGCCGGATTGTTCCCTTCAAGCTTCGCCAAAATGACATTACCGCGAGCCTCGCCATATTCTCCCGCGATGCGCTGCAAGCGAACCAGAGGTGTGTGTCCGACGGTTTGTTCAATCGTCGGTAAGTTTGTGTGTGTGTTCATTTTCTTATCCAAAAAGTCTCAGCCGATCTGCTGAGCGTACTGCAATCAGCACAAATTCTATCGGCATTTCTCCCTCACTAGCCCATTAACCTACGCATTTTGACGTTTTGTAGGGAGCCTCACGGGGTATCTGAACTGAGTTCAATCTGAAAAATCTCTGGCTTCACAGACTCTTTTCGCACGCGTTGTGAGGCTCGTCTCGACACGGCACGACCTGACTGACGCCGCTTTTTGGCAGCTCGACGCTTTGGGCGCTTCGCTGAAGAAGGTGTCTGACGTGCAGATGATAGATCAGGAAATGACCAGTCCGTGCTGCGTGATGTGCTGCGCGAAGCATTCTGGCCAAACTGTGTGGACGTGTGTCGACTCCGATTTTGTTTTTGTGTGGGTTTTTTGCGCTGATTAGCGCGTTGATGTGTTGATGCGGTCAGAAAAGCCTGTAGACGAGCGTCACGCCAAAATGCAGGCTCTAGCACCGCAACCTGCCATGAAGTCGGCTGATCTCCAAAGTCGGCAGCCAAAGCTTGCGCCGACCCTAAACCGCCCAGCATCCAAAGGAGCCAAACTCCACCCATCAAATTGAATATTTTGCGACGTCCCAACACGATGCGCCCCTCAATCAAGCTAAAGCCACATCATGTCGGGTTCTGTTCAGCACGAACAGACGTAATACGTGCAACAGTCCTTGCGGATTTATGCCGTCTTAATACCTGGCAACTGACCAGATTGCACCTGGTGTTGCACGTAATTGGCGACACCTGTCTGCACATCCATAAAGTCCGCTGTATAGCCCGCGTTGCGCAAACGTGTCGTATCGGCTTGCGTATAGCTCTGATAACGCCCTTTCAGATCATCCGGGAATGGCACATATTGCACCAGACCTTGTGCAATCATTTTTTCAAGTTCCAGCGTATCTTGGCCTTGTGCCTGTCGCAACGTATTCACAACCGCTTGAGCCACATCATTAAATGGTTGCGCACGGCCTGTACCGCAGTTAAAGACGCCACTCACATGGGGGTGCTCCAGAAAGTGCAAATTGACTGATACAACGTCTTCGACGGCAATAAAATCGCGCATCTGTCCGCCATTGTCATAGCCATCCCATCCACCAAAGAGCCGCACACTGCCGTTTTCTAAGAACTGCAGCATATTGTGATACGCCACAGACGCCATCCGGCCTTTGTGTTGTTCATTGCGACCATAGACGTTGAAATAACGCAACCCCACCACTTGCGCACTGAGACGGTTGGCATGTCGGCGCAGATATTGGTCAAACAGATATTTTGAGTAGCCGTAGACGTTTAACGGTTTTTCATTTTCAAGACCTTCTGCATAAACAGGTCCTGCACCATAGACGGCTGCTGAGGAAGCATACAAAAAGGGCACACTGCGGCGCTGACACCACTCAAACAACTCACGGGTATACACATAGTTGTTTTCCATCATGAACTGTCCGTTGCGTTCGGTCGTGTCTGAACAAGCACCCTGATGCAACACAGCACGAACCTGGCCCAGATCATCCGCCTGGAAGCGGCGCAGGAATTCTGCCTTATCCATGTAATCTGAGACTACACAGTCCGTCAGATTGACGAACTTATCACCATCTGTCAGGTCATCCACTGCAAGAATATTGTCGTAGCCTTTCGCATTTAAGCCGCGCACCAAATTTGAACCAATAAACCCGGCTGCGCCAGTCACAATAATCATTCCATTTCCTCCGCCGTCACTGTGGACGTCCCTAATTTACCGACAACGATACCACCTGCGCGGTTCGCCCACTGCATCGCTTGCTCCCAAGAAGCCCCTGTCGCTCGCATCACTGCCAAGGTTGCCAACACAGTATCACCTGCCCCTGAGACATCAAACACCTCTTGTGCTTGCGCATCTTCGTGGGCTCGCTGACGATCTGTATACAGCGTCATACCTTGTTCAGAGCGCGTGACCAACAAGCCTTCCAGATTCAATCTCTGACGCAACAACTGGGCTTTTTCTTCCAGTTCTGCTTCGCTCTGCCACAAACCGACAATCTGTTGCAGCTCTGCGCGATTCGGAGTAATTAAGCTAGAACCTTCATAACGCTCATAATCCAAACCTTTAGGATCCACCAACACAGGGATTTCACGCTTTCGAGCATGCGCAATCAGTGCTTCGACTTGACCCAGCACACCTTTGGCATAGTCTGATAGCACGAGCACATCGGCTTTATCAATCTGATCCAACAGTTGTTGTGTCAACCGACTCACACAAGCTTGCGTTGGTTTTTGTTCAAAATCGACTCGCATCATTTGTTGCTGTCGCGCCAGAACCCGCATCTTCACAATCGTCGGAAAGTCCACATCCTGAATCAATGCGTGTTCAATGCCATCCGCTTCTAGTAAACCTTGAACGGCTTGCCCAGCCTCATCTTTTCCTATAATCCCGGCCAACATGACCTGAGCACCCAATGCGCGGGCATTTCGCGCCACATTCGCAGCACCGCCAAGACGGTCTTCACGACGGGCCACATGCACGACAGGTACCGGTGCTTCCGGTGAAATACGCTCAACCTCACCGAACCAGTAACGGTCCAGCATAATGTCACCAATAATCAGAATACGGGTCTGACGCACCGCCAGTCGCGGAAATGCTTTCATCAATTTTTTCGAGACGCCTCAGGCACTTCCCCTGAGGTGGGATAGCATGGCGCACTGTTCTCAGCACACCCCAATTCTCGATTCCTCCATGATCCTTGTCATTGAGCTATCAATCATCTACATCTATCAAAGCAACGTTCATTCGTTTGATGTTGCGAACTGAACGTGCTGATCTTTAAACCTTTGCGCCAGAAAGCTCTTCAAGCCGCAGCGGACGATAAGTCTCCCAACTGTGGCAACCTGGGCATTGCCAGTAAAACTGACGGGCTTGGAAACCACAAGTCTGGCAACTATAGCGATCCAAACGCTGCGTATGCGGCCCAATGACCTGTGACACCAAATCAGGGGTCATTGGGTTTTTTTCAATCATCTCATCACTGGGTTCAACCGAACTCTCTTGTTGTGGGAGCTCAAGACTTAATGCACGATTTAACGCAAGCAAACTGGTGTTATGGCGCAAAGCTTCGCGCATAAACTTCCAAGCCGCAGCCGATCCTTCATACTCTCGCTTCAAGACGAACAACACACTTAACAAATCCAGTGACGGATAATCTGCGTAATGTGTTGACAAACGCACGAGCAAATCAGCTTGCTCATTTGTTTGCTTGAAATTCTCCACAAGCGCCGATGCAATCAGTCCTGCATAACCAGGTGCTTGCTCTAAAACACCTAAAAGCGCCGTACGCTGCGCCAGAACATCCTGATTAGCTTGTGCAATTTGTGCCAATGTCATTTGCACCCGAGCTTTCGAAGCTTGTGTTGCTTGCGCATCCCGGGCAATCAAATCCATCGCTTGCCGAACTTCTTTCATGGCCGTTTCAGTATCAGGCTTGGGCTTGGCCAACGACAACTCAGCTAGCTCACAATGGTAATGAACGGCTTGCGGGACCGACTCACCCGTGAGTTTGCCTAAATTCTGGACCGCTTTAATCGCCCGTGGCCAGTCATGCTCTGTTTCATAGATGCGTACGAGCGCTTTAGCGGCACGCTTGCCATAGCGCGTATCACTTAATTCCTGAAACGCCATTTCAGCCCGATCCAGCATGCCTGCCTTCAAATAATCCTGCGCAATTTCATGTAAAGCATGCTCACGATCACGTGCAGGCAAATCCGATCTTGATAAAAGGCTTTGATGCACCCGAATCGCACGCTCCATCTCACCACGTCTGCGAAACAAGTTTCCGAGTGCAAAGTGCAGCTCCGTCGTTTCCGTATCGAGCTTCGTGACTTCGATAAATGCATCAATGGCTCGGTCAGGCTGCTCATTAAGTAAAAAGTTCAGCCCTTTGAAATAGGAATCAGGCAATGTGCGACTTTCGCTCATCATATGCCTTAAGTCATACCGCGCAGAGAGCCAACCCAAGCCAAACAGAAGTGGTAAAAAAATCAACCACCAGGACTCAAAATCCATTGCTATCTTTCCTTCGGTTTATAACGGCGCGACATCTGACGGCGTTGCTGGCGAACCTTGCGCTGCTTTCTCAGTTGTGGGACGAGCAGATGATTTGGCTTTAGACAAGTCTTTGCGCAAACGACCTGATTCGCGCCAACGCCGCCAACGTCCGGGCATCATTAAAATGGCACCAAACACGGCACCAATCACAAAAGTCACCAAAAGCACCACAATTAAGGGCACATCGGACAAGCTCACGCCGTCGTAGAACACAACGTCGACTGGCGTCACATTGTGATAAGCAAATAAAAGAACTGCAATAAAAATAATTAGGCGGATTGTCCAGACTACATAGCGCATGTTTTTCTACCCCAGAAAAGGCGAAGTGTGGGAGTGTCTGACGCATTGTAAACCGACCGCAAGTCGACTGAGCCTTGCAAACACACATTCAGATGGAAACGTTCCTCATTCAGCCTCTTAGGCTAACAATTTCAGACGCTTCTGCTTAACAGTACACAAAAATCAGTTCTTTGCTAAGCATGTCGACTTTGGTTATATTGTGCACGGTATCGCCCATGGTCTTGCTTACCTGAATTTGTTGTTGGTAAGCCCAGCCCGTGGGCTTTTTTGCGTTTGAGAAAAAATTACACATTATGTGCAATCGGTTTCCCAAAAAACAGGGGCGAACAAATCCATTTGAATTTGTTCGCCCCTATCAGGCTGATATTAAAGCTTCGCTTTAGTTCTTCGTTTGATTTTTATAATCAACCTCTTCGCGAAGCTGTTTACCCGCCTTAAAATGCGGCACCTTTTTACCAGGCACCTGTACTTTTTCACCAGTTTTCGGGTTGCGTCCCACTCTCGGTGAACGTTCAGAAAGTGAGAAGCTACCGAAGCCACGGATCTCAATCCGCTGACCGTTCGCCAAGGAATCGGTCATGGCTTCGAGTATCGTCTTAACAGCGATGTCGGCATCGCTCGCGCTGAGCTGAGGATAGCTCTGCGCGATTGCCGTGATCAATTCTGATTTCGTCACGATAAAACGACCCGATTACTCGCCGTCGCGAGCCTGATCCAGCTTGGCTTTCAACAGAGCACCCAGGTTGGTGGTTCCGCTGGTCGCACCGGCTTCGGTCATGCGCTGCATGGTTTCAGCTGTTTCAGCGCTGTCACGTGCTTTGATCGACAACTGGATAGAACGTGTCTTACGATCCACGTTGATAATCATGGCTTCAATGTTGTCGCCTTCTTTCATCAACGTTGTGGCATCTTCAACACGACCTGTCGACATTTCTGATGCACGCAGATAACCTTCCACGTCCAGTGACAATGTCACGACAGCACCGCGAGGCTCAACTGATTTCACAGTACCCTGAACCACGGCACCACGATCGTTTGTAGCCACGTAGTTATTGAATGGATCGCCTTCCAGCTGCTTCACGCCCAGAGAGATACGCTCTTTGTCGGTGTCGATTGCCAGAACCACGGTTTCAATTTCGTCGCCTTTCTTAAAGTTGCGCACGGCTTCTTCGCCATTCTCTGACCATGACAGGTCAGACAAGTGCACCAGACCGTCGATACCGCCAGGCAGACCCACAAACACACCGAAGTCGGTGATGGATTTGATGGCACCGCTGACTTTATCGCCACGCTTAAAGCTTGCAGAGAAATCTTCCCATGGGTTTGCACGGCACTGCTTCATACCCAAGGAGATACGGCGGCGGTCTTCGTCAATTTCCAGAACCATGACTTCGACTTCATCGCCCAATGTCACGACTTTACGTGGATCAACGTTCTTGTTCGTCCAATCCATTTCTGAAACGTGGACCAAACCTTCAATACCGTCTTCTACTTCAACAAATGCACCGTAGTCGGTCAGGTTGGTCACCTTACCGAACAGACGTGTACCTTGTGGGTAACGACGTGACAAACCGATCCATGGATCTTCGCCCAATTGCTTGACGCCCAATGAGACGCGGCTCTTTTCTTGGTCGAACTTCAGGACTTTTGCATCGATTTCTTCGCCAACGCTCAAGACCTCAGATGGGTGACGCACACGACGCCATGCCATATCGGTAATGTGCAACAGACCGTCGATACCACCGAGGTCCACGAACGCACCGTAGTCGGTGATGTTCTTGACGATACCCTTGAGGACCATACCTTCCTGCAAGGTTTCGAGCAGTTTCTGGCGCTCTTCGCCCATGCTGGCTTCCAGCACGGCACGACGTGACAACACGACGTTGTTACGCTTGCGATCAAGTTTGATCACTTTGAATTCTGTTGTTTTGCCTTCGAACGGCGTTGTGTCTTTCACAGGACGCGTATCGACCAATGAACCAGGCAAGAACGCACGGATGCCGTTCGTCATCACGGTCAAACCGCCTTTGACACGGCCTGTAATCGTACCGGTCACCAGCTCATTATTTTCGAGGGCTTGCTCCAGCGACAGCCATGCTGACAGACGCTTGGCACGATCACGTGACAAAATGGTATCGCCGTAACCGTTTTCGAGTGAATCAATCGCAACAGACACGAAATCGCCGTCGCTGACTTCCAGTTCACCCTGGTCATTCAAAAACTCTTCAATCGGAATCAAGGCTTCCGATTTCAATCCTGCGTTCACAACGACAAAGTTGTGGTCTACGCGAATCACTTCAGCAGAGATCACCTCACCTGCTTTCATATCCTGATTTTCAAGACTTTGAGCAAAGAGGTCTGCAAAACTGACGCCGCCGGTCAGGTCGGCCATAGTTGGTTGAGTTGACATGTAAAATATATCCGAGTGGCCCATCGGGCCCGTAATCACACCCCTGTACGAAGGAGTGGTGTTAGTAAACACTGCACATCGGGCTCACAACATTCAATACCCTAAGCACAGCCATTTCGTCTCCTCTCTGCGCACCATTTCATCTGTAAAACCAGCCATTTCTGGCAGACAGACAAACCAATTACAGAAGGAACTCAGTAATTTAACAGAGTTTTCTTTATCGATCAAGAAGTTAGATGGACTTTATAAAAATAAACCGTCCAGCCCAAAATGCAGGAAACAATCGACTTGGAATTATTGCTTCACCGCTTCCCAACACGAGAGAATCCGATCCACTGTTTCATCAATCGAAAGTTCAGATGAATCGATGCGTTGCGCATCCTCTGCAGGTCTTAGCGGCGCCACTTCACGCTCCATGTCCCGCGCATCCCGACTTTGCAGATCGGCTAAAACCGCTTCAAGCTTGGTTTGCTTACCTTGAATCACTAGCTGTTGATAACGGCGGCGTGCCCGCGCTTCAACATCAGCTTCCAGATAGATTTTGAGGGTCGCATCTGGAAACACCACGGTTCCCATATCGCGCCCGTCTGCCACCAAACCCGGTGCTCTTTTGAAATCTCTTTGCAGTTCTAGCAATGCAGCACGTAATTCTGCATTCGGGGCCAGCCTTGAGGCCAGATTACCGACATGCTCCTGACGGATCTCTTGTGTGACGTCTTGCTCGTCCAGAAATGCACGATCGTCCTCAAAACGAATCTTGATCTTACGAATCAACTCCAACGCATGCGCATGATCTTCGGGATTAATACCCGCCTTCAACACCGCAAAAGCGGCAATCCGGTAAATGGCACCGCTATCCAACATATGCCAGCCAAGTTGCTTGGCAATCCGTGCCGAGACAGTTCCCTTACCCGAGGCAGTTGGCCCATCAATCGCAATCACAGGGATGGTTGTTGCAGTATTCATATCTGAACCTCAACTCACTAAGGTGTCGTATACAGAGAAATAGGTCGGAAAGGTCTTTGAAACACAGTCAGGATCTTCAATCACAACATCCACTGATCCAAATGCCATCAAAGAAAAGCACATTGCCATCCGATGATCGTCATAGGTTGCTATCGAGGCTGAACGCCACTGCCCTGTCTCAATCGGATGCACACAAAGCCAATCCGGACCCGATTCAACAGTCGCACCCAACTTGCGTAGTTCGTTGCGCATAGCATCAATCCGATCGGTTTCTTTGACGCGCCAACTTCCAATATTTCGCAAATAACACGGACCATCCGCAAAAGCCGCAAGAACCGCGGCCGTCATTGCGGCATCCGGAATCAAATTGAAATCGGTATCAAAGGCACGCAATCGCGCCCCATTGGCCACACCCTGGGCACTCACAGTCATCTCATGCGCCTGCATTTCAACCTCTGCACCCATGGCACGGATGTGTTCTACAAAACCGACGTCACCTTGCACACTGGTCGAACCAACGCCTCGAATTGTCAGCGGTCCGCCGCCTAAAAGACCTAACGCAAGAAAATACGAGGCTGAAGACGCATCGCCCTCCACCTGAATCTCTGTCGGAGACGCATAGGTTGATTGCGCATCAATTCGGAATGCTGGTGAGCCATCATCTTGCGTCAAACGCGCCACCTGAACCCCAAACTGCGCCATCATCTTCAAGGTGATATCGATATAGGGCTGAGAGATCAGTTGCCCATCAACCTTAATCACCAGATCTCGCTCTGTCTGCTGCGTCACTAGAGGTGCAGCCATCAACAAAGCTGTCAGAAATTGGCTAGACACCGAGCCTTTCACCAAAACTGACTCACCGCAAATATCACCAGGCTCAATTTGCAAGGGTGGGTAGCCCGGGTTTTGTAGATACTGGATATTGGCACCCAGTTGGCGCAATGCATCGACTAAATCACCAATCGGACGCTCACGCATACGCGCAATCCCATCCAATCGATAAGTCCCTTGTGACAGAGCAAGCGCAGCAGTCAATGGGCGAAATGCGGTTCCAGCATTCCCTAAAAAGAGTTCAACCGGATCAATCGCCAAACTTCCCTGACTTGTCACCCGAACCGTATCCTCACTCAACATCTCGATGTCAACACCGAGTGCTTTGAGTGAAGCAAGCATGACTTGCGTATCATCAGAATCCAGCAACCCACGCACCACGGTACTGCCCTTGGTCAGCGCAGCCAGCAGTAACACACGGTTTGAAATACTCTTAGAACCCGGCAAATCCACCACACCTTGTGCGCTTTGAACCGGCTTCAAACGCAATGTTGGCAATTTTGAACTCACCTTTGTTTCTCCCAATCCTGACGTGCTTTTGCACTCACTCTGAGCATTTGCACGATCCAGTCAAAATCTTCTCGTTCCAAAGCCTCTCGGGCTTGTGCCAACTGAGTCTCAAACTCAGCCAACTGTGAACACACCGCATCCCGATTGACCATGAAAATATCTCGCCACATCTCATCAGAGCCTTGCGCCACGCGAGTAAAATCCGCAAAACCTGTGCCTGCAACCTCAAACTTCACGTCAGCATCGGCTGCCTGTGTGATTTGATAAACGTACATGGCGGCTAACCAGTGTGGCAAATGACTGATTGCAGCAACAGCTTCGTCATGCTGCTCCCAAGGCATCTCTAAAATTCGTGCGCCACAGGCGCGCCACATGGACTCCACAACACGAACCGTCTCAGGTGCATTTTCTGGCAAAGGACATAAAATCAATTTACGATCAACGTAAAGATCTGCGCGCGCCGCTTCTGGACCACATAAATGTGAGCCTGCCATCGGGTGTGCTGGCACAAACTGAGATACGCGTTCTTGCAAAAACTCGCGTGCCACCTTCACCACATTGCCTTTAGTGCTCCCCGCATCGGTCAAGATCACACGATCTGTCAAATGTGGTTTAAGCGTTGCAAAAACATTTGCAAACGCCCCCACTGGCACAGCAACCAGAATCAGATCTGCCTCTTGAGCCGCTTGTTCCAACGTCGCCACTTCATCGATCACACCGAGCGCTTTGGCTTGCTCCAAGGATTCAAGACTGCGCCCGACCCCTAGAACACGTTCAACTCGACCCGCTTCTTTCAGCGCAAGCGCAAATGAGCCACCAATCAGCCCCGCGCCGATGATGGCTAAAGTTTCAATCCGCTTATTCGATTTCATCAAGCAGACCGTTCAGCAGTCTGAAGCACTTCGGTCAATGCGTCCAGAAAACGTTGGTTTTCATGGGGCAAACCGATGGTGACTCGCAACCATTCGGGTAGACCATCTGCGGCCACTGGTCGCACAATCACACCGCGCTTTAACAAAGCTTGGTTAATACCTACTGCATCACCCACTTTCACGAGCACAAAGTTCGCAAAACTGGGCACATACGTTAAACCCAGTTTTTCAAAACCACTTTGCAGAACGTCTTTCCCTTGTGCATTATTCTGCGCACTAGCAGTGACAAATGCATCATCAGCCAAAGCGGCAATCGCTGCTACTTGTGCCAAGGTATTGACGTTAAAAGGTTGACGCACACGCGCCAACAGCTCTGTCAATGCAGGTTGAGCCAATGCGTAACCAACGCGCAAACCTGCCAACCCATATACTTTAGAAAAACTACGAGTCACGACCACATTGCTATAACGACGCACGAGCGACACGCTATCAACACGTTGGTCAGGTTCAATAAATTCGTTGTACGCCTCATCCAACACCACAGTGACACGGCTACCAAAACGCTGATAGACCTGCGACACAAAAGACTCAATTGCGTCGTGACCTAAAAATGTCCCAGTCGGATTGTTCGGGTTGGCAATAAACACAACCCGTGTTTGCTCATCAATGGCTTGAAGCATGCCTGGCAAGTCATGTCCATAATCCACTGCTGGCACCATACGGTGTTGCGCACCTCGGGCTTGTGTCGCCAAGCGATAAACCACAAACGAATATTGTGAATAGACAGCTGCACTGTCCTGATCCAGCAAAGCTATACCCAACATTTCTAGGATGTCGTTCGAGCCATTGCCCAACGTGACCCAAGATGCAGGCACATCCAATCGCGTTGCAATCGTCTGCTTTAAGTCGTAACCACCCGGATCGGGGTAACGGCTCAATCCGCTGATCACGGACTCAATGGCTTTCCGTGCTGAGGCCGGCATGCCCATGGGGTTTTCATTGGAAGCCAGTTTCACCACGTTCTCTGGTGACAAACCGTACTCACGCACCAAATCCTCGATGGGTTTTCCGGGAATATACGGCTGAATAGCCTGAATATATTCAGGCGCCTGCAGTGCAGGATTATCTTGACTCATAGTGACCCTGTCAGAAAGAAATTTACTGTTTGGGAAAGGACCCTAAGATCTTAAAGAACGCACAACGCTTACGCAGCAACTCTAACGCCACGGCGACCTGAGGATCATCCTGATGGCCTTCAATATCTACGTAGAAATAGTACTCCCACTGGCCTGTGCGTGCAGGTCTGGACTCAAACCGAGCCATCGAGACACCATGCTCTGCCAAAGGCGTCAGCATCTGATAAACCGCGCCAGCTTCGTTCGGGACCGCCAAAATCAGGCTGGTCATGTCACCACCTGTTGGCAATGTTGGCATACGCCCAATCGCCAGGAATCGAGTTCGATTCATAGGATCATCCTGAATGCCTTCTTCCACAATATTTAAGCCCCAAGCACGCGCTGCGATATCACTTGCAATCGCAGCAACCGTCGGATCTTCAGCCGCAATTCGAGCCGCCTCTGCATTACTGGCCGCGGGCTCACGTTGCAATCCTGGCTGATGCAAACCTAGCCAGTGCTGACATTGCGCAAGCGCCTGAGGATGGGCCATCACACGCGTCACGCCGTCCATCGTGCCCGATTTTGTAAGCAAACAATGGCGAATCAGAATCGAATGCTCACCGACAATTTTCAGTGGTGTATTGAGCAGCAGATCCAGTGTTCGGTTCACTGCGCCTTCAGTCGAATTCTCGACAGGCACAATACCTACATCGGCATTGCCTGCCTCAACGACTCGAAACACCTCATCAAAGTTTGGACAGGACACGCCAGAAATCGCATTGCCCATAAATTCGAAGGCAGCTTGCTCAGAAAATGAACCGGCTGGCCCCAAATAGGCGACACGAATTTCTTGCTCCAACCCTCGGCACACAGAAATAATCTGCGACCAGATCGCATCAATTGAAGCGGCATCAATGGGGCCTTCATTGGCTTGCGCCAAAGCACGGATCACCTGAACTTCACGCTCCGGACGAAACACGGGCGATTCTCCCGGATGTCCGTGCTTGACGTCTCCAACGGCTTGCGCGGTCCGAGCACGCTCATTAATCAAATCAAGGATCTGCTGATCCAGCGCATCAATTTTTTGTCGAAGCGGCAGCAGCTTGGCTTGCAACTCTTTATCCATGGGTTTTCTCAAACCATTCAAGATAGTCAATCAGATCCATGACACCTTCTAGTGGCATGGCGTTATATATCGAGGCGCGCATTCCGCCCACGCTCTTATGGCCTTTGAGCTGATTTAGCCCCAGTGCCTGAGCGCCCTTCAGAAACTCAGCATCTAGTTGGGTATCCGGCAAATGAAACGGCACGTTCATCCGTGACCGATTCTCTGGAAACACATCTAGACGATAAAACGATGACTGATCAAAAAAACCATACAGCGCATTCGCTTTCAGAATGTTTTCTTTTTCGATCGCTTCAAGTCCACCTTTTTTCAGGAGCCACTTAAAAACCAAGCCCGCCACATAAATCGAATAAGTGGGTGGTGTATTAAATCGGGATGACTCTCGAGCGACATTGGCGTAATTAAAGGCAGCTGGGCACATTGGCAGCGCATGCCCAATCAGATCTTTACGCACGATCACAACCGTGACACCCGCGGGGCCCGCATTTTTCTGAGCCCCTGCGTACATGAGACCCACGTTGCTGAAATCCATAGGTCGCGACAAGATGTGCGAGGACGCATCAATCACCAAAGGCACATCGGCTGCACCTAAGGCCTTCATCTGCGCTTGATCCGGAAATGAAAACATTTCCACACCACCAATCGTCTCGTTACTGCAGAAATGTAAATAAGACGCCTCAGGACGCACCGTCCACTGCTCCACAGGTGGCACCCACGTTAATGGTTGCCAAACATGGCCGTCTCGCTGCCAAACCTGATCGCTGCTTGCAGCCACAGCCACATCACCGTAACGCTCTGCTTCTGCACGCGACTTCTTTGACCATGAGCCGGTAATGACGTAATCGGCTTTATGCTCAGGACGCAATCCCATCAGGTTCATCGGAATGATGGCATTTTCTGCGGTGGCGCCACCTTGCATAAACATGACCGCAAAGTCATCGTTCAGTCCCAGCAACTGGCGCAAATCCGCTTCGGCCTCATCGCAAATACGAGTGAACTCTGGGCCACGATGGCTCATTTCCATCACGGACATGCCGCTGCCTTCCCAGTCCAGCATCTCCCGCGCAGCCTGCTCAAGCACGGGCTCAGGCAAAACTGACGGACCTGCTGAGAAATTCCAGGGTCGTTTTACGCTTGTCATTCAGAATCTCCGTCCTCTGTCTTATCGATCTCGTCTGCATCATCACCCGCATCATTTTGCGCAGATGTGTCCTCCGAATCATCCGATACCGCTTCAGATGCTTCTTGGTCTGTCACGGTTGCAGATTCATCCGACTCTTCAGCCTCATCATCGTCCACATCACTTTCAACCACCCGACGCACACCCGACAGCTTGGTGCCTTCATCCACGTTAATCAAGGTCACACCTTGCGTTGAACGACCCATTTCGCGAATCTCACTCACACGGGTGCGCACCAACACGCCTGCGTTGGTAATCAACATGATTTCATCTTCGGGCTCAACCAAGACGGCACTCACCAATTTGCCATTGCGCTCAGACATCTGAATGGCAATCAAGCCTTTCGTACCGCGACGGTGCTGCGTATATTCAGCCACCGCCGTGCGCTTGCCGTAACCATTCTCAGTGGCCGTCAAGACCGAATAGCTTTCATCACGTGCGACCAGCATAGCAATCACTTCCTGGCCTTCGTCTAGGGACATCCCACGCACACCACGTGCAGTACGACCCATCGCGCGCACATCACCTTCGTCAAAACGCACCGCCTTACCACCGCTCGAGAACAGCATCACGTCATGCGAGCCATCCGTCAAGTCGGCTCCAATCAAATAATCGCCCTCATCGAGGCTCACGGCGATAATGCCTGTCTTACGTGGGTTTGAGAAATGTGACAGCGGTGTTTTCTTGACCACACCGGCTGCTGTCGCCATAAAGACGTTTTGTGAGTCATCAAACGCCTTCACAGGCAGAATGACGGTAATTCTTTCTTCTGGCTCCAGCGGGAAAACGTTCACAATCGGACGGCCTCGTGAGGAGCGTGAGCCTTGTGGCACCTCCCAAACCTTCAACCAGTAAACCCGGCCACGATCCGAGAAGCACAACAGGAAGTCGTGTGTATTGGCCACAAACAACTGATCGATCCAATCGTCTTCTCTAGTGGTAGTTGCTTGTTTGCCCCGACCACCACGACGTTGTGCGCGGTACTCTGACAACGGCTGGCTCTTGATGTAACCCGCATTGGACAGTGTCACCACCATATCCGTTGGCGTAATCAAATCCTCGGTATCCAGATCAGTGGCGTTGTATTCAATACTCGAACGACGCTGATCATCTACTTTGATCGAAAACTCTTGACGAATCTCCTCTAACTCATGTGCGATGATGGCTGAAATACGTTCCGGGCGTGCCAGAATATCCAGCAAATCAGCAATCGTTTCCATGATGGCTCGGTATTCATCAAGGACCTTATCTTGCTCTAAGCCTGTCAAGCGCTGTAAGCGCATGTTCAGGATTTCCTGAGCCTGCACTTCGCTCAAACGATAAAGGCCGTCACCACCCAAACCATAATGGCTTGGCAGATCTTCTGGGCGGTACGCTGCTCGACCACCTGTCGCATCGCTGTCCGCACGCACCAACATTTCGCGCACCATGGACGAATCCCAACTGCGCGCCATCAACTCTTCACGGGCAATCACAGGTGTGGCTGCACCGCGGATGATGGCAATGAACTCATCGATATTGGCCAGTGCAACGGCCAACCCTTCAAGCACATGACCGCGTTCACGCGCTTTACGTAACTGGAATACTGTGCGACGTGTCACCACTTCGCGACGGTGTGCTAGGAAATACGCCACCATCTGCTTCAAATTCAACAGACGAGGCTGACCATCGACCAAGGCCACTAGGTTCATGCCGAAGGTTTCTTGAAGCTGCGTGTTCTTATACAGATTATTCAGAATCACTTCAGGCACTTCGCCACGACGCAACTCAATCACCAGTCGCATTCCGTCCTTGTCGGACTCGTCACGAATATCTGAAATGCCTTCGATTTTCTTTTCGTTGACAAGCTCTGCGATTCGCTCCTGCAGTGATTTTTTGTTGACCTGGTATGGCAACTCATCGACCACAATCGCTTGACGATTGCCACGATCAATGTCTTCAAAATGCGTTTTGGCGCGCATGATGACACGACCACGACCTGTGCGATATCCATCACGCACTCCGGTCATGCCATAGATAATGCCGCCCGTCGGGAAGTCGGGCGCTTTAATAAACTCCAGCAAATCATCAACTGTGCAATCGGGTGTCTCTAGCGTGTGCAAGCAGGCATCAATCACTTCAGCCAGATTATGGGGTGGGATATTTGTGGCCATACCCACTGCGATCCCGGAGCTGCCGTTAATCAGCAAATTGGGCAATCGCGAAGGTAACAACAGCGGCTCACGTTCACTGTTGTCATAGTTGGGTCCGAAATCAACCGTTTCCTGATCAATATCGGCCAGCAATTCGTGGGAGATTTTGGCAAGGCGAATTTCCGTATAACGCATCGCAGCCGCACTGTCGCCGTCCACAGAACCGAAGTTACCCTGACCATCGACCAGCATATAGCGCAATGAAAAGTCTTGCGCCATGCGAACAATCGTATCGTAAACTGCTTGGTCACCGTGTGGGTGATATTTACCGATCACGTCACCGACGATACGAGCCGACTTCTTATAAGCGCGGTTCCAGTCGTTATTGAGCTCATGCATG
Organism: Orrella sp. 11846; assembly: GCF_048820935.1. Taxonomy (NCBI): domain Bacteria; kingdom Pseudomonadati; phylum Pseudomonadota; class Betaproteobacteria; order Burkholderiales; family Alcaligenaceae; genus Orrella; species Orrella sp. 11846. The sequence goes on along the minus strand of NZ_JBMERD010000013.1, from coordinate 29,985 downwards.
GCGAACAAAACGCGCCGATGAACTGGTTTCAAACCGTCACGCACATCGGGCAATGCGCGGCCAACGATCACGCTCATGGCGTAATCCAGATAGCTACGACGCATTTCGTCTTCAAGTGAGATCGGAAGTGTTTCCTTTGCGAAGGAATCCATAAATGGCAGATCCTAACTAGAATGATTCTGGCGAAAAAATCAAAACAGACTGGCTACGCCATCACCAACCTTGAATAAACACTTGATTCTACACTGACCGTATTCATTCCGAGAGCGTGGGAACTTTCTGACTAACTTCAAGTCTATTCGTAGACACTTTTCTCCAGAAAATAGACCTCGTTGTTGTCAAAACCCAACGCTTTTGACCCGTAAACCCTTATTTTTGGCCTCCAAGTGCCAGACAAATGGTTACAGGGGTCGCAAAAGCTTGTAAATGGCTTAAGATTCAAATCAACACACAGGAATCCCCCGTGTGTAAAAGTTTTTTTATTTAAGAGCTCTTGGCGTTGTTATACTGACCCCCGTTTCCTGAATTTGCGGCGGGGATTCGCTGCGAGTCATTTATCAGCTTTAAGCTCAACGAGGAGAAACATGAACAAACCCTCCAAATTCGCTCTGGCACTCGCTGTAGCTGCCCTGACGGCAACGGGTGCGGCTTCCGCTCAGACCAACGATAACTGGCGTAGCAACTTTGGCGATGTCTGGCACAGTAATTATGGTCTGTGCTGGCAAGACAACTTCTGGACGCCTGCAACTGCAGATCCTTCATGCGTCAAGAAAGCCGACGTTGTTTCCAACAAAGTCGTCTTTAACGCAGACACCTTCTTTGACTTCGATAAGTACAATCTGAAGCCTGAAGGCCGTCAGCTGTTGGATCAAGTTGCTGAGCAAGCCAAGAAAATTGACCTTGAAACCATCATCGCTGTTGGTTACACCGACTCCATCGGTACCGTTCAGTACAACCTCGGCTTGTCCGAGCGTCGTGCGAACGCTGTGAAAGCCTACTTGGTTTCACAAGGCATTCCTGCTAACCGTATCTACACGGAAGGTAAAGGTAAAGCTGATCCGATCGCAACAAACTCAACTGCAGCCGGTCGCGCTAAAAACCGTCGCGTTGAAATTGAAGTGGTTGGTACACGCAAAAACTAATTCTAGTTTTTTGCCACAAAAGAACCTCCCTCACGGGAGGTTTTTTTGTGCGCCAAAGCTGTGATTACGGCACTGGATACCACTTTGAATCGACCTGCTTGTGTTCACTGGGGTATAGTTTCCATGCAAGCACGACTGCATCATTAGCAGAAGTTTAATTTTCTCTGCGACCTGGAATTACGGAATATTGCAATGAACCCGACAGAAGTTACGTCTACAGCCTCACCACAGAACGTCAATCAGGCTGAAATCGACAAATTTAGCGAACAGGCCTCACATTGGTGGGATCCCAATGGTGCGCTCAAGTCTCTGCATGAAATCAATCCGCTGCGTCTGCAATGGATTAAATCCTGCTTGGAGCAATCAGCCGAACAAACGCATCCAGAATCACATACAGATTCGATTCTCAAGGGATTGCGCTGCATCGATGTCGGTTGTGGTGGTGGTCTTTTATCGGAAGCCATGGCCGCAGAAGGCGCTGACGTCACAGGGATCGACCTGGCACAAAAATCACTGACTGTCGCACGTCTACACAGTCTTGAATCAGGCGTGCCAGTGAAGTATCAAAATATTTCAGCCGAAGACATGGCGCTGCAACATCCTGGCCACTACGATGTTGTCACCTGCATGGAAATGCTGGAACACGTCCCAGACCCTGCTTCCGTTGTCCGTGCCTGTGCCACGATGGTCAAACCAGGCGGTTGGGTATTTTTTTCAACACTAAACCGCAATCCAAAGTCTTTTCTGTTTGCGATTGTTGGCGCTGAATATCTGCTCAATATCGTGCCACGCGGGACTCATCAATGGGAATCATTTATCAAGCCCAGTGAACTAGCCAGTGCTGTTCGAGACAGCGGTCTAGAACTCAAACAAATGACGGGACTGACCTATAACCCCATGACCAAAGTCTATCGGCTTGAGTCCGATACCAGTGTGAATTACATGATCGGGACGCGCAGACCAAATTAAAGTTGCGAACAGGTTGCAAAATCAAGTTATACTAATATTTCCTTTAGTCACTTTATTAGGAACCTGTTCCTCCACCATGAAATCCAACCTTTTGACATACAAGGGTTATCACGGCTCTATAGAACCTTCGTTGCGTGACAAACAACTCAAAGGTCATGTTCTTTTTATTCAGGAAGAAGTGCGTTATCAGGCACGTACATTAGACGATATTCGTCGCAACTTTGAGCGTGCGATTGATGATTATTTAACACGATGCCTGGCCACAGGTCGAACACCGGAAAGACCATTTCGCGGTCAATTCAATGTTCGGGTCACACCTGATTTGCACAAATTAGCCGCATTACGCGCTGAACAGGATCAAACATCGCTCAATAGCGTGGTTGTGAATGCGTTGCGTGCTTATTTACTGGGTGACCAGAGCCAACCCTCTGACACACCGCTAGACATGGCTGCTTAATCCACAAAGCACATCCTAGACCGTCCGCTATTCACCCGATCACAATGCATCTCGAGATTTTTAAGTTTTTTGAAATTTCTGAAACTATTTGTATCAACGAACAGCGGACAGTCTATCCAGATAAGCAAAACAAATAAAACCAACCCGCTTATCTCAACAGTTATTCCCTAAAACGCTTGAAGCTTCTCTGACGCAGCACGCGCACTCTGTACAATCTCTGCTTATTTCATCAGTCCTCATCAGTTGACTTCAAAAAAGTGAGAGTTGTATGTCTACGCTTATTTTGTTTGACTTTGACGGTACCTTTGCAGATACCGCACCCGACATGGCACAAGCTGCGAACCGGCAACGCGCACTGCGCTCAATGCCCCCTTTGCCTGAAGCCACATTAAGAAACTATGTGTCCATGGGTGCCCGTGGCATGGTCAAAATCTCTCTTGATATAGATCCTGACCATCCTGAGTTTGAGCAAGCCAAGCAAGACTTTCTCACAGATTATGAGAACAACTGTACCGACCAGACCCGTTTATTTGATGGCATTCCTGAGTTGTTGCAAGAGATTCGCCAAGCCAATATGCAATGGGGGATTGTGACCAACAAAGCCACCCGCTACGCACAACCCATTCTGAACTGGTTAAACCTTCCGGACTGTGCCGTTTTGGTTTGCGGAGACACTACGCCACACTCGAAACCCCACCCCCTACCCCTTCTACACGCCGTCGAATTGGCCGGCTATCAACCGAATCAATGTCTCTATGTGGGTGACGATTTACGCGATGTGGAGGCTGCCCATGCTGCTGGCATGCCAGCCGTGGGTGTGACCTATGGTTATGGTAGTGAGCTGGGGCAACCAGCCCACACTTGGAACGCTGATTATCTGGCAGATCATCCAGTTGAAATCTGGACCGCAGTGCAGTCTATCGTCTCCAACCGGATGAACTCTTTATCTTGAATGCGGCAGTAACTGTAAACGAGCAAGACGAGCGGCCACTACGGTTGCCACGGCCGCTTTGAGCATATCACCGGGTACAAACACTAAAACCGCCAAGAACGCTTTCATCAGTTCCATATTGGCCACAAAAGACAGCCAAACTGCACCGATCACGTAAACCAGCACAATACCGCCCAAAACACATGCCACAAAATACCGGGCAAATTGCATAGGTCCTGACAACTGGCGCGCACGGCCGGCAATCAGACCGATTAACCAGGCCCCCGGAATAAACCCAACCAAAAACCCACCGGTTGGGCCTGCTAACACGGCTAAGCCGCCGCGTCCGCCTGGCAAAATCGGCAGACCCAAGAGCGCCAAGCCCACATAAAGCAACAACGCCAACCAAGCCATCCGTGGCCCCAAAATCAAACCAGCCAACATCACACCCAGAGTTTGCAAGGTCACAGGTACTGGCACGATCGGTACAGGAATGGGTGGCACCAGCGCAAATGCAGAGATCATCGCTGCAAAAAGCGCGATATAAACCAATTGCTGTGTGGAAGGAATGGACTGTGCGGAGGAAATCGATTTCTGATTCATAAAAGTCATCTAAGAAAACAAACAATCAAACTAAACAACAAAGCGATTGGTTTGAACAGTAACAGACGGCATTCGGTGCACAACACCGATTACTCACCAAAACTACGGGCATCCAACGTCTGAGAAATCTCTTGTGCACGCTGCAACGTTCTAGCCAGCATCGGAACAAGCAAAGCAATCGGGTGCGACTGTAACCCCCGCGCACTTTGCGCCTGCACGATCTCTTCCCACTGCTGATGCAATACCGGTAAAAATCGCAATGTCAAACCAAACAGCAAAGCCATTTTTGCGGGTTGCACCCAACCTAAGCGGCCTAAAGGCTGTAACAGCCACTCAACGAACGCCATCATCTGGGTCACTGGTGTCGTACGCATCACAATCAACGCCAATAAAACTAAGGCCACCAGTCTTGCCAATGTGATATACGCCGACTCCCACCCTACTGTCCAGACATGGTAGACACCCAACATCAGCAGCATGAGCCCAAACCAAAGCCAGGGACGTGATTGTACGTCTGTTTTTGGAACGGGACCCAATAACAACCAAACAGTTACAGCCAACACCAAAGCCGCACTCGTCAGCCACACCGCTTGGATACCCAATAAAACCGCACTTAACAAGGCCAGCACACTCAGCTTTAAGCCTGCACGGCGGTTTTGTAAAAAAATGGCGACAGCTGTCAAGCCTGAGCCTTGGGTCAAGTTGTGTGAATTAGCCATAATGCTGCTGATACCACGTCAACACATCCGCCGGTGGCCCATCACGCACCACCCCACCATCGGCAATCACGAGTACACGATCGAATGTCTCCAGCATCGGCAAATCATGAGTTAATACGATGGCAGGCTGTGTAATGGTTTGCAGCAAAGCCACAAGGCGGTTCCGATACCTCAAATCCAACTGTGTGGTTGGTTCATCCAAAACCAGCATTGCGGGCTCGACACTCAGCACAGTGGCAAGCGCCACAAGTTGTTTTTGTCCGCCAGACAAGGTGTGAACCACTCGATCAGCCAATTGATCGATTCCGAGTCGCGCCAGCGTCTCGTCAATCCGTGTCTGTCGCAGCGTCTTATCTGGAATATGGGCTTTCAGTCCAAAATCCATGTCTTCACGCACAATTGGAAATACCAGTTGATTGTCCGGATTCTGAAAAAGAAATCCAATTTGTTTGCGAATTTTACGTAAATCAGATTGCACATCGACGCCCTGAAACAAGACGCGACCACGCTGTGGCTTCAACAAACCGTTCAACAATCGTGCAAAGCTGCTCTTACCTGCCCCGTTGGGACCCACAATGCCAATACGAGACTCACTGAGACGTAAACTCACATCTCGCAAAATACATTGTTCGCCACGCTCTAAGCGCACACCTTCGAACTCGACTAACATGTAGACTTATTCTTTTGTAAAAAAAGAACCGAACTTTCTTTTAAATATCTTGTCCATCGTTGCATATGCGAAAAATCCATAAAACCAATGCTCAGTGGCAAACAGAGCTTTCCCCGCAAGCGTACTATGTCACACGACAGCATGGAACCGAGCGGGCGTTTACCGGTGAATACTGGGATCATACCGCCTTAGGCTTCTATCGCTGCGTATGCTGTCAGACCCCACTCTTTGCATCAGATACAAAATTTGATGCGGGCTGTGGCTGGCCAAGCTACTTTGCGCCTATTAATCCAGAGCATGTTCGGGAAGAAGCCGATCACAGTCACGGCATGATTCGCACTGAAATCCTCTGTAACGTCTGTGACGCGCACTTAGGCCACGTCTTTGAAGACGGTCCACCCCCCACTGGTTTACGCTACTGCATCAATTCAGCAGCACTGACGTTTGAGGCCCTACCCGAATGATGAAGTTCCTGTTTGACCTGTTCCCGTTACTGCTATTTTTTATTGCGTATCGTTTTGCCGACATTTACGTCGCAACGGCTGTGGCCGTGGCAGCCGCTGTTTTACAGATTGCGTATCTGTTTCTCTCCAAAAAGAAAATCGAAACCACTCACTGGATTAACTTTGCGGTCATCGTCTTTTTTGGTGGGGCAACACTCTGGTTGCAAAGTGATGCCTTTATCAAATGGAAACCGACAGTCCTTTACTGGATTTTTGGGGGCATCTTGCTCGGCTCGCAATTGTTCTTTAAGCGTAATCTGATGCAGAAGTTTTTAGGTGAGAAAATTCACCTCACCGCACAAGGCTGGCGCGGTTTAAACCTGAGCTGGTCATTGTTCTTTTTATTTGCGGGTGCATTGAACGTTTTTGTCGCGTTCTCTGGCTACTTCAGCGAAGCGACCTGGGTCAACTTTAAGGTCTTTGGTCTGATGGCACTGCTCATCGTCTTTGCCATTGGCCAGTCACTCTGGTTAAGCCGTCACATGCAAACCCCTGAGACAACTACGGATGGAAATCAACATGACCAATCCTCATGAAGCTTTGCTGCGCGAGCGACTCGCTGCGCTCGAGCCTGAATATCTCGAAATTATTGATCAATCACACCTGCATGCCGGGCACGCTGGTGCAGAATCCGGTGCGAGCCACTTTGCAGCACGCATCACTTCTCACCAGTTTGAAGGGCTGTCAACCATCAAGCAACATCGTTTGGTATACGACAAAGTCGCAGACTTAATGCCTCACCCGATCCATGCACTTGTTCTCAAACTCTCTGTCCCAAAAAAAGGAAATACATGAAACGTATTACGATGACTCTCGCAGCCATGACACTAGCTGCACCTGTTTATGCACAAAACTTTGCCGTTGTGAATGGACAACCACTGACCGATAAAAGCCTAGACCAGTTCATTGGACTGCTCGTCAGTCAGGGTGCACCCGACACACCACAGCTTCGTGAACAAATTAAAGACGACATGATTAACCGTCTTGTTCTGGTACAAGCCGCAGAAAAAGCAGGCGTCACTAAGCAAGAATCCGTCCAAACCGAATTGGATCTGGCGCGTCAAAGCATCTTGGTTCGCGCTTTGATGTCTGACTATCTAGATAAACATCCTGTCACACAACAAGATGTTCAGAAAGCTTATGACGAACTCAAAGCTGAACACGGTGACGATCTGGAATACCAAGTCCGTCACATCTTAGTTGAAGAAGAAGAGCAAGCCAACGATCTGCTCAAGCAAATTAAAGACAAAGAAGTGACCTTTGAAGACGCTGCCAAAGAACACTCCAAAGACCCTGGCACAGGTGCCAATGGGGGTGATTTGGGTTGGGCCAAAGCTGCCAACTACGTCGCACCCTTTGCTGAAGCAGTCAAAGCGCTGCCTAAAGGTCAGCTGTCAGAAAAACCTGTTCAGAGTCAGTTTGGCTGGCACATCATCGAAGTGATTGATGAGCGTCCAGTGGCCTTCCCACCACTCGAACAAGTCAGTGCACAACTCGAAGAGTTACTGCGTGAGCAATCTCTGACCAAATATCAGGAAGAATTACGTCAGAATGCCACCATTGAAATGGGTGATGGCAAATCACAAACGCCCGTTTCACTGCATCGCAAATAAGCGAATCTCATAGTTCTTTAGAACAACTATGCAATATCCCGGGCTCTTCAACGTGCCCGGGAGCCACTCCTCCCAAGATCTAAGGTTATGGGACAGCACACAAACGCAGCTCGACCAAATCATGACCGATAAACACGATCTATGCCCGTAATCAATTTATGTAATTCGATGAAGGTTTCTATCTTTTCTAAATCGAACTAATTCTCTGTTCAGCGAATATTGCTTAATTACCGAATATTCAACATGCTTCTATTTCCAGAGAACCAGAAAATAAATCACACCTTGCCCGAATCAGTATCGGCAGAACTTGATAACATCTTTGTACAACCACCGATTGAGCTCTATTACTATCAGGGCAATACAGAGCTTGTCTTTTTACACAAATCCATTGCAGTTATTGGGTCTCGAAAATCATCAGACGATGGTCTAAAACGCACGCGTAAACTGGCTCGTCTACTGACTCAACACGACTTTACAATTTTCTCGGGCTTAGCAGACGGTGTCGACACTGAAGCGCATACAACAGCGATTAAAATGGGCGGCCGAACTGTCGCTGTCATAGGAACTCCACTGACTGAGGTTTACCCAAAATCAAATCGGCTTCTTCAAAAACATATCGCTGATGAGCATCTGGTCATTAGCCAGGTTCCGGTGTTGCGCTACGCAAATCAAAATTATCAATTGAATCGCCTATTTTTCCCCGAAAGAAATGCAACCATGTCCACACTTGCTGATGCCACTGTGATTGTGGAAGCAAGCCAAACATCGGGCACATTGATACAGGCGCGCGCCGCCCTTCACCAAGGACGAAAACTATTTATCTTAGACAGTTGTTTTCAAAATCCAAACATCACGTGGCCCGGACGTTTCGCAAAAAGAGTCCGTCATTTCGAGGATATTTTGCACGAATTCGAAGATGGGAAATAACGCTCCAAGACCCCATAAACCTATCAAAGTTGAAGCCAGAGAGCTGAATCGAGGACATTACCATCGCAAAAATGGTAATGAGCACTTACTTCAAGACGGGGCAAATGGCTCTACAAAGTTGCTATCTAAAAATTGAAAACCTCATGGGCTTTTTATATTGTGATCAATTTTTTAGGAGGACTAGCAATCGTGCTGGGCGCACACACCAGCACCAAGGAAAACGGCCGCTTGCGCGACCGAATCCTCTTTTGCGTCTTGGAGGCTAGCGTCCGTCCGAAGAGGGAACTGCTAAACTATGTAACCCAAGCGCTTACAGGAACATGATAGCACACATGCTTAGACAGTTCAAAATCAACATGGCAGGGAGCCAAGCACGTGTACAGGCTTTGTCGCATGCACGCCTAAGCAATTATCGCAGCTTCTTCGACACTGTAGATGACTCTCAAGCGCTAGGTTTCCATCAATGGAATGACGACTTAAGTGCGGTATTTTTTCGAACCATTTCATTACTCGAAATCACACTACGCAACCAATTTCACCGAGCTCTGAGCTCACGATATGGCATTATCGGTAGGCATGGCTCCAAAGATTGGTATGCGCATGTAGCGTTAAATTCCCATTCAAGGTCGAAAATCACAGATATCACTCACTACCGCCGAGGCAAGCAAATACTGCCACGCGTTCCTGCGCCATCCCCTGATGACGTCGTGTCCAAATTGACGTTCGGTTTCTGGTCTCATCTATTGGAACTACAAACGGATGTTCATCAAGAGCCGGTGAACTGGGGGTCAATTCTTGTTGACGTTCTCCCTGGTCATCGGCAACAGCAAGCGACCTATTGGGCAAAGTCCAAACATCGTGACGCGTTATTTGCACGTCTGGATCTGTGCAACAAACTTCGCAACCGAATCGCACATCATGAACCTATCTGGAAGCTTGGGCCTTTGATGAGCGAAAATCGACCCCGTCACGGAGTCCCACAGCTCGTTCAAGCGCCCGCACCATCTACACCAACCGAAGCGCTACTCCGTCTACGTCTGCTGTATGACCGTGTGATAGAGCTTTTGACTTGGCTATCGCCAGATATCGCTGCACAGCACTCGGTGAGTGAAATGCACTTGCGCTGCTTGTATTTACTGCAAAACAAAGCTATGAACGCTTATCAACAAGCATTGTCGCCCGCTGAAATTGACTTGGCCAACCTTTATAGTTTGCGTACCCTACGTAAAACCTTGCGCTATGCCACTCGGCATCAGCAACCGCTGTTAATTAAGGACGGTCACCGATTGATTGGACATTTAAACTGTGCGGTTGACTGAGCATAAACGCCGATTAATAAGTGTGGTTATTTGACGACACTAAAACTAAGACGTAATTTCATATCGGTGAGCCGATGCAGGATTTAGCCCGAAAATTTCACCACGAATAGGATCAGCGCAGTCATTTTCCCCGCAAAATCAAGTTGTTAAGACACGATTTAGAGAGACTGCGCCGATGCCAAATTGTACCGTAAACAAACTCGACTTTAGTCGTCTTCAAAGACGCGTGATTGAAGCTGATTTTCAGGGAAGCCCCCTGAGTTCTGATGGCGGTGTCATGTTGCTGCGTCAGGTTGATCAGCATATTGGTCTGTCGGCAGCAATTGCAGGCGCACTTCGCGATCATCGGAATCCCACTCGCATTACGCACACCCTCAAGATTTAGTCCTGACTTCCGCACTTTTTGATGCATAGCAACAACATAGTTGTTTTAAAACACTAGGTTACTATTTTTAGGCACTACATTATTTTCTGACCGTGCTATCAGAATGGGAACCATCGGTGAAACAGCGGCGCTATGCGAGACTGGGGCTCAATGAACGACTGAGGTCAAAGGCTCGATAAACACGCGGCGCATCTTGGTTGAAGGCACTGGGCATGCGGTATTTGGCGCCAGTTTTAATGTGTTCCAGAATACTAGTTTGCACACTGAGGAGGGTTGCTCAAAGTTGTTCAACGCTCATCGCCTGTTGTACAAGCGTGACCCGTTGCTGAGCATGGCGTATTAGTGCGAAGGCTAGGTAACACAAACCACAGTTCCATGCTACCCGATAAATTTTGCGGGTTAATGTAGTAGAGATAGCCTCGGAGGAGACCGGCAGCTGTACGGCAGCAGTCTGGTAGGCTTAGGTCTTGAGTTTCAGTTACATCGTAGTACGCGGCTTTCTTTCTGCATCCTTTCTGCAAACTAGAATTGCAGAAACGCACAAGCATTTGATTTGTATAGGATGTTAGCTGACGTTCTTGCTGCATTCATTCTGCAAGCTTCCACAGTGGTCGCCCTCGACTGCCGGTATTGGTAATCCGTCCAGCGCGCCGAAGCTTGGTTAACAGGTTGGCAATTTTCTTTTCTTTCTGCTCCACATCCAGAGCTTCGCTCAAGTCGTAATCCGGCATCGGGAAATAGCGCCGAGCCTGCCCAGTGTACATATCCCGAATACCATAACCCATGGTGTCGATCATGTTTAGCTCGGCCATCGCCTGCGTCAGAAACGGATTGCGGTAGCGCCGAGGAATCTTGGTGCCTTCGATATATTCGTCCGGCTGACCGTCGAAGAATGCCCCTTCGTTGGCAAAGACAAGTCGATCCGGCTGCTCTGTGACCACTACACGGCCATTGCGGCTGTAATCTTGGTGGGCAATGCAATTATGCAAGGCTTCAAGAACAATCTTTTGATCATATTTTGGCACTTCAATTGGCAACAGCTCATCCTGAGGCAAGATGCGTAGCTGAATGTTGCGGATACGCTGATAAAGCTGGGTCGTGTTAAGCAGAAAAGGCAAACCAAAGTGCTCATAGGCACGTTCAGGGCCTTCCAAGCTCCAGGTTAATTGTGCCGGATGTGGTAAAAGCCGCCAGGCCGCTTCAGCTTTGCCGAGCAGAAGCAAAGTGGTACGGGTGATCTGTCCGCCCTGAGTAAGGCGAGCGCGATCGAGAAACGATGTCAGTGGCCAGCTCATGACCTTTCCAGGCAATAGGAATGCCGCGTGGCGCTGCCGGAATCTCGAGCAGTACCACACGACCCTGCTCGTCATTCAGAACATGAATATCGCGGAAAGTGATGCTGGGTTCAGTGTCTTGAGCAATCTGGCTTTTTAGGCCTTGTCGGAGTCTTTGGTCGGCTGCTTGAACTCCACCACCTCATTCTCCCAAGTGGCAATCAGACGCTCTAATACGGTTTTAAGCTCCAAAGAATCCATATATGTCCTTAAATACCCTTCACTTCAGTGCCCTGCGACAGTAGTTTAAAGATCTGTTCTACGTTGATCTTGACGGCGCTATCCTTGTACCCTGCATCGCAGAATACTACGCACAGTGGATTGCAGGTGGCGATTTTTTTGACGAAGGCATCATTCACGCCACCATGTTAATCGAAGCAGGTAGCCAGCGCGTTGCTGTCCACGAAGAACACTTCCTTGTTCTGAATAGTTTTCTTCTCGATGGGCAGGGCGAGGTCAACGCCACAGTCCAGCATTACCTAGAACAGCAGTTCTTCAGGCGTGGTGTCGGGTTTGATGTTATGCACGAACAGGTCGAAGTTGGCTTTGTCTAGAGCGTCGGGCACGTAATAAACATCAGCCATGTTAGTAGAATCTATTTTCAACGATCGGAAGCTGATATCAATTTCTGAAAAACTGTGTTCTTTCTTTATTTTTTGTCCTGCGAACTTAATTCTTTCGCAGGCGAGTTCTGCGATGTTTGAGTAACCAGCCATCTCTGCCATACTTGCTATCTCGCATACCTCGGACAACTGACTTCGTGTCGTTTCAGTCATGGAATTTAAGGCTATCACAGTGTAAGCTGTAGTTGTCGATCCGGGAAAAAATCCATTACGATGTCGTCAGGATCTGCAAACCAGCACACAAAATCCTTTATCATCTCCACCGGTTTGGAGTTGTCGATGGGGATTTGATTTTGGGCTAAAAACATCGGGAACCACTTCGATTTGTGTCTAGGGAATCTCAATCACTTTCGCGATTCAGCAAAGCTTTAAGTGCATCTTCATCCAGAATGCTAACTCCGAGTGTCTGCGCTTGTTCAAGCTTGCGCCCTGCTTCTTCACCAGCCACCACGTAAGCTGTTTTCTTTGAAACAGAACCCGAAACCTTACCCCCTGCCGCTAAAATCGCTTGCGTCGCCTCCTCACGCGTCCAAGACGGCAATGTACCGGTCAGAACAAACGTCAAACCTTGTAGCGCAACTGAAACCGGTTGCTGTTCGGATGCTTTAGGCCGAACATTGCGCGACAACAGTGTCTCGACCACTTCCCGGTTATGCGGCTCTTCAAAAAACCGAACAATTGACGCAGCCACAACGGGCCCAACGTCGGGCACTGCCAGCAAGGTTGCTTCATCCGCTTGCATGAGCGCTTCAATCGACCCGAAGGTACGTGCCAGTTCTGTGGCAGTCGTTTCGCCCACATGACGAATACCCAAAGCAAAAATCAAGCGTCCCAATGCAGGCTCACGGGCACCCTCAATCGCTTTTAATAAGTTCTCAGCTGACTTTTGACCCATGCGCTCTAAACGCACAATGTCTTCAAGCTTTAAGGTGTACAAGTCCGCAATATTTTTGATCAATCCTTGCTCAACCAGCTGATCAATCAATTTTTCACCGAGACCATCGATATCCAAGGCTTTACGGCTCACCGCATGGATGAGGCTTTGTTTACGTTGCGCAGGACAAAACAGCCCACCGGTACAACGGGCAACCGCCTCTCCTTCAGGTCGCTCAATCGCACTGTCGCAGACTGGGCAGGTGGATGGCATCACAAACGAACGCGCATCGTCTGGGCGTTTTGACAGCACAGGACCCACCACTTCGGGGATGACATCGCCTGCACGTCTGACCGTTACCCAATCGCCAATTCGAACATCTTTACGTGCAATCTCATCTTCATTATGCAAAGTGGCATTGGTTACAGTCACCCCCCCCACAAAGACGGGTTCTAACCGCGCCACAGGGGTGACAGCCCCCGTGCGTCCAACTTGCAGCTGTATGTCCAACAAACGGGTCATTGCTTCTTCAGCCGCAAATTTATGAGCCAGTGCAAAACGCGGTGCTCGCGAGACGTATCCGAGCACATGCTGTGCCCGCAATGCATTCACTTTGTAAACCACGCCATCAATGTCGTAGTCCAACTTAGGACGTTCCTCAGTCACTTGCGCATAGTAATCAAGCAAGCCTTGCGCCCCTATAACCTGTCGGTTCTGCGTCAAGTTAACGGGCAATCCAAGATCAGCCAACCACTGCAACACCGCACCTTGCGTTTCAGGCAAAGTGTCTGTCACCTCACCCCAGCCATACGCAAAAAACCGCAAAGGCCTTTGCGCTGTAATACGCGCATCAAGCTGACGCAGACTACCCGCAGCCGCATTTCTCGGATTCACAAAGACGCGTTGTCCACGCGCGGTTTGCGCTTGGTTCAGCGCCTCAAAATCTGAATGATGAATAAAGACTTCGCCTCGCACATCCAACACGCCCGGCACATGTTGCTTCAATCGCTGTGGAATGACCGTAATGGTTTTGACATTGGCGGTGACATCTTCACCGGTCTGACCATCACCCCGAGTGGCTGCCTGCACTAAAACCGAATCGACATAACGCAGGTTCACCGCCAATCCGTCTAGCTTGAGTTCACAAAAGTACTCAACGTCCTGATCTGGCTGTAACAGTCCCGATTGTCGTAGCGTTTGCGACACACGTTGATCAAAGGCCTGCACTTGCTCGAGTTCAAAGGCATTCCCGAGCGACAGCATGGGCACCCCATGCGTCACCGATGAGAAGGTCTGGGCAGGTGCCGCGCCCACGATTTGAGTGGGCGAATCTGCTGTCACCAGCTCCGGATGCTCAGACTCTAGTGTCTGAAGCTCCAGCATCAAAGCGTCGTATTCTGCATCAGAGATCGTGGGATCATCTTGCACGTAATAAGCGTTGTTATGCTGGATGATCTGGGCACGCAATGCGTGCAGGCGGTTTTCTATCTCTGATTTATTCATTCGATCGGACTTCTACTTCAAACTTAACGACAATCTTTCTTACGCAAAAACGCGGCGTGCACGCTCACTACCGGCTTGCAGACCCACAATCTCAAGGTCTTGATACAGCTTGATCAAATGGGCATCAATCGCTTTTTCAGCCCCAGGCACCAGCGGCTGATCCTGATCATCAACCACAACGGCTTGTAAGCGCTGAGCCAGTTCAACCGCAATATCCGTCATATGAGAAAACGGTTTGTCTTTTGCGTGACTACGGGGTACATCCAGCAGTAGACTTAAGCGATCCAACGGTCTGTTTGCATCAAATGGCTGACCGTCTGTGCGGGTCAGCACAAAATTCTCAATACCATCTTCATCAATCCAGGCCAAACCGGACGCTGTTGCCATAAAACCCATAGACTCCGCCTGCGAATACACCTGTTCGGGCGATGCAGAACGCTCCAACACCAAATTTAGACTGACTTGCATATCCAGTTGCGCACAAGTGGCGTCCAAACCAGCCGCCTTGGCGACAACCTCATCTGGATCAGGACCCAAGACGCGCGCCTCAAGCGTTTCGCCCAAATCCGAAGCCAAGCCCCAGACTTTAGACCAATCTTCTGGTCCCAGCGGACCTGCTCGGTCTGCTAGTAAAACGGCTAATTGCAAGCTGATGTACTGAGTCTTAGGGGCGATCGTCATTCTTAAACCACCATCTTCTGTCTGCACAAAAAACCGTACTGGCTTGGTTGCAATTTCCGGAATCTCTCGCAGGACTGCCAACAAACGCTCCCCGGACAAAGGCGTAATAAACTCCAACAAAATGACGGATTCAACGAGTGGATCAGGCTCCACTACAGGTGCACCAGCCTCCAAAGGCTCAGATGCTTCACCACTCACGGGTTCTTCAGGCGCATCCAGATCATCTTTTTGCAGACCAAGTCTAGACAAACCTGGCTCACGCCGACTCAGATCCTCGGTTGAGCCTTCACTCAACAAAGGATCCTCATCGACGGCTGGCAAGTGTTTTTCCATGCTTTTGCGCATGCGTCGATCCTGCCAACCGTTATATAAGACAACCCCGAGAATGACGATGATGCCCAGAACAATCAGACTAATTTGTAACTCACTCATATGTACCGCTCCCCTCGTCAGGCTGCCTGTGATGCCATTTGCAACGCTGAATCCATGTCGACCGCAACAATGCGAGATACCCCCTGCTCTTGCATTGTGACACCAATCAAATGCTTTGC
Source organism: Orrella sp. 11846 (assembly GCF_048820935.1). Lineage (NCBI taxonomy): Bacteria > Pseudomonadati > Pseudomonadota > Betaproteobacteria > Burkholderiales > Alcaligenaceae > Orrella > Orrella sp. 11846. Next base: position 14,181 of record NZ_JBMERD010000013.1, on the reverse strand, counting down.
CATCTGCATCGCAATCTTGTTATGCGAAATAAACAAAAATTGTGTTTGTTCACTCATACTGCTCACTAACCTTGCATATCGCTCTGTGTTTGCATCATCGAGCGGCGCATCCACCTCATCCAACAAACAAAACGGCGCAGGGTTCAGTTTAAACAATGCGAAGACCAAAGCAATGGCGGTCAAGGCTTTTTCACCCCCTGACAATAACGCAATCGTCGTATTACGTTTGCCAGGCGGCTGAGCCATGACTTGGACACCTGCATCCAGAATTTGATCCCCAGTCATTTCCAGACGCGCTCGCCCACCACCAAACAACTGTGGAAACAAGGCTCCAAAGTTCTCATTGACCGCATCAAAAGTTGTTTGCAACAAATCCCGTGTTTCACGATCAATTTTCTGAATGGCTGCCTCGAGTGTTTCAATGGCAGTCACCAAGTCTTCATGCTGTGCTTGTAAGTATTCTAGCCGCTGCTGAGTTGTTTTGAGCTCCTCTAACGCCGCTAAGTTCACCGCACCCATGGCTTCCACGTCACGACGGATGCGCTGCACCTCAGACTGCAACCAGCCGGGCTTAGTCCAATCAGCGCTTTGCGTCTGGACATAAGCCGCTACGCTTTGGCGACTGACTTCATGCTCTTTGATTTGTTGTTCAAACTGCTCTGCGGACAAACGGGCGGCCTGCTCTTTTAATTGAAGTTGCGTCACGGACTCTCTGGCCGGCGCCATCGAATGCTCAAGCGTCAGTCTCGCCTCATCAGTCTGACGCAAGGTATGTGCCAAAGCATCCATACTCTGACGCAGCGTCGTCAAAGCCATCTCGCGTTCATGACGAATTTCCAACGCTTCTTGCAAACGTTCGCGCACGGAATCTTCTTCGAGTGTTTCAAATTCGATCTGCAAGTTCTCTAATTCAACCTGATCGCGACGTTTTTGTTCGGCAGACAGTTGCTGATTGCGCTCAAGCTCTTCAATCTTGGCTTGTGTGGCACGTTGCCCAAACACAGCCTCTTGCTCACGGCGTTCCGTTTGTCGAACATGGGCTTGCATCTGCTGCATTTGAGCGTTGAGCGACTCCCAAGTTTGCTCAACGTCTTCTAACTGCGACTGCGCTATTTCTAACGAGGCATCCGCCTCGTCACGCGCCTCATCCACCAGTGACAACTGTCGGACTTGTTCTTGGTGTTGTGCATCCACTTCAGCCAGATCCTGATCTAGGCGTTGCGCCTGAAGACGTATTTGCTCAATTTCATGCGTACGCTGACGCTGCAAAAGCACAGCTTCCTGATGGCGACGCGTAAGTTCTGCCACCTGTTGGCGACTTTCGGTCAACGACTGTGTGATTTCTTCACATTGCGCCTCAAGCGTTTCTAAATCTTCACGCCGCTTGTTTAAAACAGGCTCTAACGCTTCAAACTCATCACGTAGCGCCTCAATCTCCTGTTGACGCGCAAGCATGCCAGATTGCTCAGAGTCCGGTGCATAGAAGCGCACGCTCCAAGCATCAACCACATGGCCACTCGCAACCACCCAAGCACCGCCAACCGGTAATGCTTCGCGTTTTGCGACGGCTTCAGCTAAATCAGTCGCGACATAAAAGCCTGTTAACCAAGACTGCAACAGCGAACGCAGACGCTCATCTTCTGCCGATACATAATGACTTAAAGGTATTAATTGATCATTTTTAACGACAGATACCACCGAATCAGGCCGCTCAAACACACTCAAGCGTGCGGGCGGTGATTCAAATGCATCCCATGAGCAAGTCCCCAACTCGTCGGTTTCATACGCATACAAACGATCTTGTAAAGCCGACTCGATAGCGGCTTCCCAACCTGATTCCACTTTCAAATGAGGCAACAGTCTAGGCCAATCCTGCCACCCCTGACGTTGTAGCCACGGCTGCAGCGCATCCCCTGTTGCCAGCTGATTCTGCAGTGTTTCAAGCGCATTCAAACGTGCTTGCAAGTTTGAATGCTGTTGCTCTAAGGCCTGGCACGACTGTTGAGCTTTTCGGCGCTCAAGGATTCTCTCAGACAAATTCACCTCTAGTGAGTCAAGCTGTGCTTGTGCTTGCACTAGTTGCTCTTGCGCCATCTCGACCTCGATCACCAACGATTCGAGCACTTCGGTATCTTGTTCGTCTAGCAACGAGCGCTCTTGGCTCAGCCTTTCATGGCGCGCACGCAGTTGCTCAAGTTGTCGTTGTCCATCTTGCGTACGTTGATCGGCCAGTGCATTTTGTTGCTCAAAACGGGTGATTTGTGTACGCAACTGTTCGCGCGTAGAAAGGGCCTGATGTACCTGTGACTCAATTTGCGGCAGTTGCTCACCGACCTCTTGAGCAAGTGCTTGCGTTTGCTCCACATCCATCTGCGCCTGATCGAGCAAGATTTGATGACGGGCAATTTCTTCCTCGCAATATTGCAATTGGGATTGCCACTGTTCGATCTGTGTCTGCAGTTGCTGCTGACGCGACTCGATGCGCTCACGCGTCTGGGCGGCATGGCGCAGTTGCGCTTCAAAACTCGCCACCTGCGCATTACTTTCATACAGTTCGCCCTGCGCTTTATGGACAGCATCACTGGCGTCATAATGCTGCTGGCGCTGCTGTGTTAACTCCGTTTCTAAACGACGAATCTGTGCCAGTGACTGCTCTAGATTCGTTTGAGCTTGCTGAGTCTGCAATGCCAGCGCTTTGGCTTCATCATTAGCTAATTGTTCACGCAAGCACCAAAGCGCGTGCAACTTCCATTGCATTTCGGTTTGCAGAGTCTCGTATTGCTTTGCAACTTCAGCCTGAGCCTGTAGGCGGATTTGCTGGCTATTGAGCTCTTGAATAATGTCATTGACCCGCAATAGGTTGTCATGGGTATCGCGCAATCGGTTTTCTGTTTCACGTCGGCGTTCTTTGTAGCGAGAAACACCGGCCGCTTCTTCCAGATACACGCGCATGTCTTGCGGTCGCGCTTCGAGCAGACGATTAATCATGCCTTGGCCAATAATGGCATAACCACGCGATCCCAAACCCGTACCTAAAAAGAGATCATGGATATCTTTGCGTCGAACCGATTGCTGGTTAATGAAATAACTGCTAGTCCCATCCCGAGTGAGTACTCTGCGCACAGAAATCTCTGCAAATGGACTCCATTGACCTGCAGCACGCCCTTCTTGATTGTCGAACACCAATTCGACTGACGCTCTAGCAGATGGTTTGCGCTCGCCTGATCCACTAAAGATCACATCCTGCATGGACTCACCGCGTAACTCGCTTGCCCGAGATTCGCCCAGCACCCAGCGTACGGCATCCATAATATTGGATTTGCCGCAGCCATTCGGTCCCACCACACCCACCAATTGACTTGGTGTTGGGATCACGGTCGGGTCTACAAAAGATTTAAAGCCAGCCAGCTTGATATGTGTCAGGCGCACTAACGCATCCGTGATGAAAGTCTTGTCGTATCCTGAAATAATACCTCACAGATTGGCCATTCAACGGCTATACTCGTGCATCATCTCAAGGGGTCACGCGATTGGGTAGAGGCTTTTATCTCGTTATGGCAGCACAAGCATTATCGTCATTAGCCGATAATGCCTTATTCATTGCCGCAATCGCACTGATTCAGCAACTCGGTGGTCCAGACTGGATGGCACCGATGATGAAGTGGGGCTTTGCGGCCATGTATGTGCTGCTGTCCGCCTTTGTCGGCGCAATTGCAGATAGTTTCCCCAAAGGGCGCGTTATGTTTGCCACCAACGCACTCAAGACCGTTGGCTGCCTCGTCATGTTTTATTACTGGCTGTTTGGTCTATCGGCAGACTATCAGGCTTACTTAGTTTGTTTTGCATTCGCGCTAGTGGGTGTGGGTGCAGCTGCTTATTCGCCCGCCAAATACGGCATTGTCACTGAAATGCTCGATCCGCTGGATCTGGTCAAAGGCAATAGCTGGATCGAAGGTTTAACCGTCATCTCCATCATTTTAGGTACGGTCCTGGGTGGTGTTCTCATCTCCCCTATGGTGTCCTCATGGCTTTTAAGCCACGAACTGGTTCACCGATTTGTACAAACCCCAGCTGAAGCCGCTATTTTATGTATCGCGTTTGTTTACGTTGCTGCTGCACTGTGCAATCTGCTGATCCCAAAAACCAACGTGCAATATCCCAAACAACAAAAAAACCCAGTCAAGCTTATTCGAGTCTTCTGGGGTTATGTGCGCATTCTCTGGGCAGACAAACTCGGACAAATTTCTCTGGCCGTCACAACGCTCTTTTGGGGGGCGGGCGCCACCTTGCAACTCATTGTGATTGAATGGGGCTCAAGCCAACTCGGATATCATCTGGACAAAGCCTCTATTCTGATGGGAATCACGGCTATCGGTACCATGGTCGGCGCTTTATTAGCAAGCCGCGTGCCTTTGCCCAAAGCCCTCACGGTATTGCCCATGGGTGTGCTCATGGGACTTATCGTGTTGGTCATGCCATTTGTTTACGATCCTTGGCCTGTTTATATCTTGTTGTTCTTGATCGGTTTGGCTTCTGGATTCTTTGTGGTACCTATGAATGCGCTGCTTCAGCACCGTGGCCACGTCTTGCTATCCGCAGGCCATTCGATCGCAGTTCAGAACTTTAACGAACAGATCAACATTCTCTTGATGGTCGCTGTCTACGCCCTACTCTTATGGCTCAAGCTGCCCATTAGCTACATCATTATTCTCTTTGGTCTTTTGGTTGCCGTTCTGATGCTGGTTATCATCATTTGGAACCGACGCAACCTGAAGAACCACCCAGATGTTTTGAAAGAAATCGGCCGGCACGACCACGGCACCGCACTCTAAAGCAACGCTCAGTGGTCTTTAACAGAGCCTGTATTGATAAGTCGTTGATGCGCTTACAGAAATGTCGCTAGGCGCTTGAGATCTTCCCAAGCTAAACGCTTGTCTTGCGCACGGCGCATCAAATAGCTCGGATGATAAGTCACGACCACCGGAATCGACCGATCACCGATCGTAGTCGTCTGGTTGGGTTTTCTGAGCTGGTGCACTGTATTTTGTGGGACGGCACTATCAACTAAGGTCACGGCAGCCAAGCGTCCCATCGCCAAAATAACGTCAGGCTTGACCAGCTCAATCTGACGCTTTAAGAAAGGCAAGCAACTGGCAATTTCATCCATCCGAGGATTGCGATTGCCAACTGGTCGGCATTTAATCACGTTCGTGATATACACATCGTTTTGTCGGTTGCAACCAATCGACGCCAACATATTGTCAAACAGCTCACCTACGGGACCGACAAAGGGCTGTCCTTGAAGATCTTCTTGTTCGCCAGGCGCTTCACTCACAATCAATAATCGAGCGCTTGCCTGACCTTCACCAACCACCACCTGATGACGCGCCTGCGTCAAGGAACATGCTGTGCATTGCGAGATGTGTTGCGACAAAGTCGCCAAATCCATTTGAGCAAGCTCTGCAGGCACAACCACCCGGGAAAGCTGAATCGGTTGCGCTGCCATCTGCGTGACAGGCTCGCGCACCTCTGATCCAGCACGACGAGACCGTCCCACCGTTTTAGCCGCCTGTCGGGCTGCCTCAACGAGTTCCTGCACATCGCTCGGAACTTGCACCGTGGGTGCAGCAGCCACAGAAGCAGAACCCTCACTTTGTGCTTGTGTTCCATGTCTCACCGCTGACGGTGGTGTCTCAGAATGCAATGGCCGTTGTGCCACCTCACTCGGCATCACCTCTTTCTGTTCAGCCTGTTGCGTGACCTCAGCCAGAATCCAAGGCAATTGAATCCCCATCACCCGCAAGCTCGCATGCTGCAAAGCAGGCAAACGCATGGGTTGCGCCCGAGATCTTTGTGCGCTCGTCATGCTGAACTACCTGCCGTCAATCGAAGCGCCAGAACTTGCGCATCTTCACGCCCGTTCTCTGGACATGGGTAATAACCACGGCGCATACCAATTTCCACAAAACCATGTTGCTCGTAAAACAATCTAGCCGCCTGATTGGAGACACGCACTTCAAGCACAATCTGTTGAGCTTGACTCTGACGAGCCACTTCGAGCACCTGTGCAAGCAACTTAGAAGCCAGTCCCTGTCGTCTAACATCGGAACTCACTGCAATCGTGAGCAGATGCGCCTCATCGGGCGCAATCATCATGACGCACAAGCCCACAAGCTGATCTGCACTGTTACGCAAAACCCAAGCGGGGTAACCAGCTTCTAAAGCCTCTTTAAATTGAGTTTCTCGCCAAGGTGAAACTTGACTTTCGGCTTCAAGGGCTGCGACCTCAGGCAAATCATGTTCGCTCATTGGTAACAACAAAATATCTTCTGGCTGCGCAGCCTTCGGATTGCCACCTTGCCCGAGCTCACGTTCCTGCGTAGTGAAAGCCACTTTGTCACGCAGATAAAGAGGCAAAGCCAGAGCAGGATCAACATACCGACCCTGTTGCCATAAATCCCAAGCATGACGGGCAATCGATTGCACATCCACTGTTGGCGTTTGTGCGTGCCAATCCTGCAGCACAATCTCAGGCACCGCCTCCTGAAGCGTCTGATGACAAAGCGTTTGATTCATCAAAGCCCAGCCATCGCCAGCGAGAGTCACTTGTTGCACACCTGCAGCTCGAACCCAATAACTGAGTCGACGTGCGATGTAAGGCAAACAGTCTTGCGCTGAAATCAGTACAGGCCATTGAAGCGTCAGACGCTCATACGACCCATGCGGTCCATAAGGCCCATAAGCCGCAAAATACACCTCGTCCATGCGGGCATCGGCCGCCATTAAGCACAACCCATCTTGCGCGGGTGCTTTCAGTCCTGCAGCAAATGCGGGCAACATACCCACGGGGATTACGGGTAGATCTAAAGCCAATGCCATGCCTTGCGCCACACTACAGCCCAGACGAATACCCGTAAAAGCACCCGGCCCTTGATTGAATGCGACTGCACCTAAATCGCCTCGGGTACAGTTCGCCTGTGCAAGCACCTCATCAATCAGTGGCAAAATGTGCTGCGCATGTCCACGTACCCCTTCGAGCTCACGAGTGAACAAACGTTCCTGCTGCCCCTCACCACGTTGATAGAGCGCAATACCACAGACGGCACCAGCCGTATCAATCGCAAGAAGCGGTCGTTTCATCATTTTCAAATCTTAGTTACGAAGGCAAAGCAACCCAGACAGTTGCCCCAAGACAATCATTCTACATCGCAACGCTGTCACCGCCTCGCATCAGCAAAGCCACAGCACTCACAGCAATGCCTTCTTTTTTACCGATATGCCCAAGCCCTTCGTTGGTTTTACCCTTGATGTTGACGCAATCAATCGCCACACCCAGATCATGGGCCACATTCTCGACCATCTGAGGCGCATGGGGCGCGATCTTCGGGGCTTGCGCATGAATCGTGGCATCCACGTTCACAACACGCCAGCCCACTTCATGAACACGAGCCATGGCATCTCTCAACAAAACCCGGCTATCTGCACCTTCATAGGCCGCATCCGTATCAGGAAACAAGCGACCAATATCACCCAGACCGGCTGCGCCTAACACCGCATCCGTAATCGCGTGCAGCAATGCGTCGGCATCGGAGTGACCTAACAATCCATGACTATGCGCAATCTGAACACCCCCTAAAATGAGTGGTCGAGCAGGAACCAACGCGTGGATATCAAACCCCTGTCCTATCCGAATATTCAAGCTCAATTACTGCCTCCATACGTTCAAAATCTTCTGGCCACGTCACTTTAAAGTTACGTGCCGAACCAGCAATTAATAATGGGCGCTCACCCATCAGTTCCATGGCACTGGCCTCATCGGTCAGTGCTTCGCCGTTCTTTAGTCCAGCATGCAAAGCCTCTGAAAGCGGCTGCGCCCGAAACATTTGTGGGGTTTGTGCAAACCAAACCTGTTCTCTAGGCAGGGTCGTTTCACTGCAAACCGGCCCATTAATACCATCTGATAAGCCTGCAAACTTCACCGTATCAGTCGCTTGCCGTGCGAGCAGCCCACCTTGCTGGTGATGCACACAAGCATCTATTAAGGATTTTAAATCCTGTTTTGGGAGCCCAGGTCGCGCCGCATCGTGCACCAGAACCCAGTCTTGCGGTGCCAGTTTGCCCTCTAACAAGGCCGCATCAAGAACCCCAAGCACCGTTTCGGCACGCGTCGGACCTGCGACAGGGCTTAACGACACTCGCTCTAAATCTTCAATGGTGGCAACCGCCCAGTCATCGTGGGCTTGAATTCCAATGAGAACCTCTGCGATACGCGCATCAGCTAACAAAGCTTGGACACTACGGCGCAGCATACTGCGTCCCAAAATCGGGCGATATTGTTTGGGGATCGTCATTCCAGTCCCTGCATTCGCACGCTGACCGATACCACCCGCTGGCACAATTGCGACTATTTTGTCTGCCATAGCGACACACTCCGTTGTTTTGTGCGAACTAAACAATCAATTCGCACTTAATGCTCCAAGACACACTGCCCGTCCTGTTTTACCCATTTAAAAGTGGATCTGGGGGATAATGTTAGCCTGATTGGCAGATTCACAGTGCGACCCATTCCGGAACACGTCGATTCGACGCATCATCCATGCCAGCGCTCGGTTCTATGCTGCATATTATGAATGGATAGTTTTTATCGCCTTGATTGCCAAAACGCTTTACCGCTCATCACACGCTCACAATGTCCACGGTCCAATCTCCAGCATCCAACACACAACAATCACTGCTTAACCAGATCACACGCATAAAATCTGCGCAACGTCTGAGTATCGCCAGTCCGCCAGGTTCAGGCGATGCTTGGCTTCTCACTAAAGTTGCCCAATCCTTAAAACCTCGCACCTTGGTAATTGTGACCGCCGACCCTTTGCAAGCTCAACGCTTAGCCGAAGAAATGGCCTTGTTGCAGCCGGATTTGCACATTCGTCGTTTGCCCGACTGGGAAACGCTGCCATACGACAGCTTCTCACCGCACCAAGACCTAGTCTCCGAGCGTTTGCGCACCCTCCACGCATTGATGACGCGCGAAGTGGATGTACTCACAGTTCCCGCCACCACTGCGCAATACGTACTAGCCCCGCCATCCTTTTTAGCGGCGCACACGTTCACCTTCCGTCAAGGCGAACGTCTGAATGAAGCGGCATTGCGTGAACAACTGGTGCTGGCTAACTACGATCACGTCACACAAGTCATGCAAGCGGGTCAGTTCAGTATTCGTGGTGGTCTAGTCGACCTCTTTCCCATGGGCTCTGCAGTTCCCTATCGGATTGATTTGTTTGATGATGAGATCGAGTCCATCCGAGCCTTTGATGTCGACACCCAACGCAGTCTGTACCCAGTGGGCGATGTTCAACTGTTACCGGGGCGCGAATTTCCCATGGATGAAGAGGCGCGTAATCTATTTCGGTCACGGTTTCGGGAACAATTCGAAGGTGACCCCTCAAAAGCTCTACCCTATCGAGACATCGGCAATGGCATCGCGTTTGCAGGTGCCGAATACTATCTACCTTTATTCTTCGAAGAAACTGCAACGCTCTTTGACTATTTGCCCGAAGAAAGTCTGATCGTTTTACAGGGCGATGTTGAAGGCACGATGCAAAAGTTTCTGACCGACACACAAAGTCGTTATCAGTTTCTAAATGCCGATCGAGAACGTCCTGTCTTACCGCCCCAATCGCTTTTTTTAAAAACCGATCAGGTATTTGAGCAACTCAAACCCTACGCTCGACTCACACTCAACCTACAGGGCGAAGCACAAGGTCAATCACAGGGTGAAGCGGCTGGGTTTGACAGCGCACCCAATGTCGCCATACAACGCAAAGCCGACGATCCGCTGCGATTGCTGCGCCAAGCCCTCGAAAAATATCAGTCCTATACCACCGTCCTGTGTGCCGATTCTGCTGGTCGACGTGAAACACTCGTCGACTTGTTAGCTGAATACGGTCTAAACGCAGACGATCAAGCACAAACATTGACGCAAGCAATCGAGACACAAGGCGGATTTGAGGTAGTCATTGCCCCCATGTCGGGTGGATTTGTTTCACATGACGATGCATTTGTTCTCCTAACAGAAAACGATCTATACCCAGAGCACGTGAGCTCACGTCGACGTAAACGGGCAGCCACACAATCTGACCCACAGCTCATGATTCGTGATCTGGCGGAGTTGCGAGTCGGTGACCCCGTGGTTCACACCGAACATGGTGTCGGACGATATATGGGTCTAATCGACATGGATCTTGGTGAAGGGATCTTGGAGTTTTTACATCTAACCTATGCCAATGACACCACACTCTACGTCCCCGTTTCACAACTTGAAGTGATCACTCGGTACAGTGGTGCTGATCCGGAGAATGCACCTTTGCATCAGCTGGGCTCTGGCCAATGGGATAAAGCTCGACGCAAAGCGGCCGAACAGGTTCGTGATACCGCTGCCGAACTTCTGGAGCTGTACGCTCAACGCGCCGCCCGACAAGGACATGTCTTTGCCGTGCCTGAAGATGATTATGAAATCTTTGCCGACGAGTTCGGTTTTGAGGAAACGCCTGATCAGGCCGCAGCCATTGCAGCTGTTTTAGAGGACATGGCCAGCACCCGTCCCATGGATCGACTCGTCTGCGGTGATGTCGGCTTTGGGAAAACAGAAGTGGCTTTACGGGCGGCCTTTGTGGCGGTCGCCAATAATCAGCAAGTGGCTCTGCTGTGCCCCACCACCCTACTGGCAGAACAACATGCACAAACATTTGCAGACCGATTCGCGCAGTGGCCCGTTAAAATCGCCGAACTGTCGCGCATGCGAACCACTAAAGAGGTGCGTGCGGCCGTTGAGGGTGTCGTGGACGGTTCCGTCGATATTGTCATTGGCACCCACAAGCTACTCTCTAAAAGCATGCAGTTCAAACGCTTGGGACTTGTCATCATTGATGAAGAACATCGTTTCGGGGTCCGTCAAAAAGAAACACTCAAAGCATTACGGGCACAAGTGGATGTACTCACACTCACAGCTACACCCATCCCACGTACCTTGAGCATGTCACTTGATGGTATTCGGGACTTCTCTGTGATAGCCACAGCCCCAGAAAAAAGACTGGCCATTAAAACGTTCGTGCGCCGAGAAGACAACAGCACCATTCGCGAAGCGATGTTGCGTGAATTACGGCGTGGTGGACAAGTCTATTTTCTGCACAACGAAGTCTCCACCATTCAGAATCGCATGCTGAAGTTACAAGAGCTGATTCCTGAAGCACGCATCGGCATTGCCCACGGACAAATGAATGAGCGTGAACTCGAGCAAGTGATGCGTGGGTTTTATCAACAGCGTTATAACGTCTTACTGTGCACCACCATCATTGAAACCGGGATTGACGTCCCCACGGCTAACACCATCATCATGCATCGAGCTGACCGCTTTGGTTTAGCGCAGCTCCATCAGTTGCGTGGTCGTGTGGGTCGTTCACATCACCAGGCCTATGCCTACTTACTGACACCAGGCGAAGATGCTTTAACGCGTCAAGCCAAAAAGCGCTTGGAAGCTATTTCTGCCATGGAAGAACTGGGATCAGGCTTCTTTCTGGCCATGCACGATTTGGAGATTCGTGGCACCGGTGAAATCTTGGGTGATTCTCAATCAGGCAATATCCATGAGGTTGGGTTTAGTCTATACAACGACATGCTTCAGCAAGCTGTCAGGGCACTGCGTGACGGGCGTGAACCCAGCTTAGACTCTGCTTTTGATACGGGCTGTGAAATCAAACTTCACACCCCGGCTCTATTACCCAAGGATTTCTGCCCCGATGTCAATGCTCGACTCAACCTCTACAAACGCCTTTCTGGCGCTCAGAGTGAAGATGACGTGATTGTGCTGCAAGAAGAAATGATTGATCGCTTCGGCAAACTGCCAGAACCCGCCAAAGCACTCATCACCTTGCACAAACTTAGAGTCATTGCACAGCCGCTTGGCATTCGTAAAATCGATGCTAGTGACGAACAAATCTTGTTTCAATTTAAACAAGATACGCAGGTTGATCCTGTTCGCCTCATCGAAATCATTCAATCCCGCAAAGACACCAAGTTTGCGGGTCCCGATCGTTTAAAAACCGAACTCATCACAAAAACACTGCAAGAGCGCGCACAAGTGATCGCCAAGCTCTTGCGTGAAATGTCTTCTTGAAGGAAATCAATCAGATGTCTCGTGATCTCGTGATTCAGTCTCCCGCGCTTGATAAACACCTTATTGACCAGATTGCAGCGATTGCGCAAGCCAATGGTGTGAAATGGACCAGTAAAAGTGCAGCCCGACTTTTGTCTGCCTCAGAAGCACCTGAAGACAAACAAGCCGTGGTGCAATGGTGCCAAGATCTACTCGCTGACTATGCGTATGTTGATCCACAAGCTGAGTTCAGTGATTGCAAAATTTTAGTGATGGACATGGACTCCACGCTCATTAATATCGAATGTATCGATGAGATTGCCGCATTTGCCGGCCGCAAAGATGAAGTCTCCTCAATCACTGAACGTGCGATGCGCGGTGAAATCGCATCCTTTAGCGAAAGTCTTCGACTGCGTGTCGCATTCTTAGAAGGTCTGGATGCCTCTGTCTTAAACGACGTATACACCCAGCGTCTCCAGCTCAACCCGGGTGCACAGGAATTAATCACGGCAGCACAAAAAGCAGGCATTCGGACACTGCTGGTTTCTGGTGGTTTCACATTCTTTACCAAACGACTGCAAGAACGTCTTGGACTCGATGAAACCCAAGCCAACACACTCGAAGAAGACAGCCAAGGCCGATTAACCGGTCGAGTGCTGGGTGACATTGTTGATGCACAAGCCAAAGCAGACTACTTGAACCAGTTTGCACAAAAACATGGTGTCACCTCACCCGACCAAGTGATTGCGATTGGTGATGGGGCCAATGACCTCAAAATGATGGCACTGGCCACTTATTCTGTGGCCTATCGCGCAAAACCTGTGGTTCAGGCACAAGCCAACTTTGCGTTAAACCACAGCCCACTCGATGCAGTAGTGAACTGGTTCAAAGAAACCGAGTAAACGTCACCGTATAGGTGAATCAAGAGGCCCAGTTTTGTTGCCAAGCATGGTACTGACTGGGCCTGATTCTATAACGCGCAATGTTACCTTCGTGCAGACTGAGCAATTGTGTGTGCACGACTTCCAAAAAACGATCATGATCGGAATCTTCGATCTGATCCTGCGCGTAACGGGCAACATAATCGATCGCCTGCGATTTAGTGCACGCTTGCCGAACAACCGCTGCCACAACATGCATAATCTCTTCTCTGTAGACCAAACGAAAGGGATCAGGCTCTCCCAACGTTTGACGAACGACTGAATAGCGGGCGCAGGACCGCTTGTACGCCCAAACAAATACATCCCGTAACAATTCAACACGATTTAATTCATAAATGCCAAGCATCGCGCTGATATACAGATCTTGGGGCACATCGACAAAAGACAGCGGACAAAGATTGTTCTGTATGAACGGGATATTCGCAGCCAGTCTCGATACTCGTTTATTCACGTCCTCGAATGGTTGCAAATAAGGTAGATGAGCCATTACAAAAAATGCCTGTTCAAACGGATCCTGAATATCTGACACCTTTTCAAGGAAACGTGTAAAAGACTCATCAATTCGCTGTGGTCCATCCAAAGGTAGAAAAGCCGTTTGTCCAATCCCGACAGAAATCGAACGAAGCCGGCCACATGCAGTGTGATCTGCTAGTAAGTTATCTGACAACAGCGCATGTAAGTTAAAAATCGTATAGCGGTTAAAACTAATTTCTCCCGCTGTATCAATCAAAAACTCGATCGCACCTTTATGATTCAGAATCATTTGCATATCCAGACTGCTTTTACCAGCCGCGGCTTTATCTACAGAAATCAACTGTTCCGTTTCTAATAGCGAGTAAGTATTACCTTCTAACCGACTGGAATTCCAAGACAAATCGATCAGTAACCGATTCGCCAAATGACGTGCAAAGGTGCCCGCAGGCATATTCTGATCGTCAAGTTGACCGTGAGACCGTAATTCAGCGCGCATATCCGCACTGAGATAATACGTTTCATTCGGCATATAGTCGTCCAGAAATGTGTGGTTATATTCAACCGAAGGACGCGCCACAAGTGGTTGTCCCACCTCGTGCATAATCGCTTTAG
>NZ_JBMERD010000012.1:0-97687 GCF_048820935.1 Orrella sp. 11846 | reverse complement strand
TCTTGTGGGCACTAATGGTTGATTGTGTCATATCGATATCCTAAAGTAAGAAGGTAACTTTAGAGCGCCGTTTTGTCTACTTTTATGACTAAGTCCACCCGTTGCGTTTGAACGTCTGTATTACCAAAACCTAGAGCAGCTGACTGTCTATTAATTTGACTAGGTCCAGCACTGCCGGAGTACGGCTGCGAGTTTCTGCACACCGAGCACGAGGTATGCCCCGGAAGGTTGCGCCGCCAGCTAGAAGCGGCTCTGTTTCACTTCATTGCCGGCGATACGCTGGCCATCCACAGCCTGCTGGCTTTGGCACAGTCCCGCTAGCTCCAGGTGTTCGTGATGTGGTGTGCACATGGCTCGGAAAGTCCGTCTCGTCAGTCCGCGCAAACGGCTCGACACAGCCAGTCCAAAAGCAGCAAATGAGCTGGTTCAAATGGTGCTGGTGCGGCCATTTCCTGACCAGCTGAAATGTTAGATTTCCGGCATTGCCCTGGATGCTCCCCTGCAGCTGAAACGTCCGCTATTGCGCAGGCTGGACAGGCTGCACCCCGGGATCGGTACGCGAAGCGTGGGCAAGACCATAGCCCCCCAGGAACACAGTGGCAGGGTGCGGCATATCCCCACATCAACCTACTCGTCAGCCCGACCCAAGGCCGAGGGCTGTAGGCAGGCAGGTCCCTTGTGGCCGCCGACGTAAGAGTAGAGTCATGTAGGTGGGGATTGATCGCCAACTCAGGCAGGTCCAAAAAGAGGGCAACCCGGCAGCGACCGCCGACGTAAGAAGCGAGGGGCCCGCGCCTTGATGGTCTCATTGGTGACCCCATGTATTCTTTCGGAATCCTGCTCATCAACACGGCAAGGTCCATACATTGGTGCGGATACTCCTGGCAGAATCAATCCCTGGTAGAAGCTGCCGGGAGATACAGCTTCGCGGTAGCCAGTGATGCGCATGAGCACTGCTTTCCTGTCCAGACAGGGATGCGATGGGGGGCAGGTAAGCGAGATCTCATGCTAATGCAGAGCCACGCAACCAGACTGATCAGAGAGCGGATAAGGTGATTGCAGTGCACAGTCAAGATTCGCGAACCAGCCAAGGACATGTGTGTTTTTGTGGCCGGGTTTACAGCCCTGTGATCGCGATCGAAGACTTTGAATTGGCGGGTTGCGGTCTCTGTATAGGTAAGCGCGGCGAAGTCGAGTGTGGGTTGATATAGATAAAAACTCGCGAATCCATCGATTGGCGTAATTTGTCGAAACCCAGCAAAACTGGTAGCCGTACCTGTGTTGGACTGAAATGCTGCGTGAGGTACAGACCAGCGCATTGCTCACCGGTTTCGTTCACGTCTGCCGTTACCCCTTGCTCAGCGCCGCGATCAGGATTTCCGCCTGTGCCGCGAAGTCAGCGGGCCGCCGTTCACGGAAGGTTTCGAGGTTTGCGAGCTTCCAGCGAATGGCTGGAAGGTCAGCCGTATGGCTGCATCCAAGTAAGGTCCAATCAGGATCGGCGCGTACCAGTCCAGCAAGAAACCGCTTGTGTTTGTCAGTCAATTGTTGCGCAAGATCGCAGCGTAATCGGGTGCGAACTTCCAGCAGCGTATCCAGTGAGCAAGGCACTTCGGTCATGCCCACAAACGCGCGTTCGTATTCTGTTTCAATGTCCTTGTCACTGCCAAACAGTACCTCATGCGGTGGTCGATTGTGTCCGGCGAGGTAGATGATGAAGCATTCAACCATGTTTTCAGTCAGGCAGCCTGACTCATACAGTTGCCATACGTCGAACAAATCACGCGGATGTTGCCGATCCAGCGCGGCGACCAGCTTGCCGGCGTACAGTTCTTCACGAGCGAGAGTGGGTGTTTCAAACTCCACACCAAACAGATCGCTTGCCCGGGGGCTCAATGGCCGATGCTCGACTGGCAGTACCGTACCTCGGAACACAACGTTCACTTCGACTTTGACCAGGCTGGTGTCGTTTTCAACGATCAGTTTGGTGTCTCCAAAGTCTTTGCTACGAATCAGGCGTGTGTGGATGCCCAGCGGCTCGACACGTTTACTGATTTCGGCCAGTTCCTTATTGATTGCGTGCAGGGCTTCATCACGTCGGGGCTGCCACGGCCGGTACACGACGTCGATGTCGACAGATAGCCGCGGCATGTCTTGTACAAAGAGGTTGATCGCTGTGCCGCCTTTCATTGCAAAAATATCGTTGGCGAATACAGCTGGGGTGACAGTCAAGAGCAGACGAACAGTGTCTGCATAGCTTTTATCCATGTGGCTTCAGGCTTAGTAAAGTACCGTCCGGGAGTTGGCTCATCCAGCGCTTGTTGCTGCCTGTGCGCAGGCAGTAGTGAGCAAGGATGTCATCGACGTTCACCACACCGGTTTCTCGCGCCCATGTCAGGAACAGTCTGATGGTCTTCACGCTGGTGCAGCACGCCAGTAATTGGCCGAGCAGGTCTTTGCGAGGTGTACGCAGGCCATCGAAGAGATTGCGTGCTTCTTCCAGGCTTTGTCGGGTGCCAGCGTCATACAGCATTTCCAGCACTGCGCGCTCGGCCACCGACACGCATGATGCGTCAGGTTGACCTGGAGGCGTTCCCAATGTCTTGGCAGCCAATATGTTGTCAGGCCACTCAAAGAGGCGTGCATAGACATAGCGGGCAGGGAATCGCGTGGTGAACCAGTCAGGAAGTGCGTAGCGAGTGTCGCCCCACAGGACCAGTGTGTCGCGGCCCAGATTGTGCCTGATGCCGTGCAACGCCAAAGCGCTCTTACCTCCGACATGCAGACCGGGTACGTGGCGCTGGAGAAACTGTAATGCGCCGTAGACACTGAAGTGATCGTTGGGGAAGGCATAGACGCCTTGCGCCAGGCGCACGAGCCAGCCGCTCTTGGCGTAATCAGCGGCGAGCTTGGGTGACACGCCAAACGTTGCAAGCGTGGCTAGGTCGAATGGTGCGCCGCGCGGCAGGTCAGCCTGAAGTCGCTTGATTAGATTGTATCGTGAATTTCTTCCCATAAGTTAAAAATAACACGTAATCTAATCTCATGGTCGTCGAAACATAAAAATGAGCTGCCATCTTTGTGGCCCTGGTCATGCACGAATGATTAAATATCGTCTTGAATATAACCTAAAGGGTAATAATAAAGATTAGATCTAATCGTCTTGGCTTTGCACACCTGTTCTGCCGTATCAATCAGGTTCTCTGGCTATTCCGGTCGATCGTGAGCGGGCATTCCGGGATCGATGGTCGTACATTGGTTCACCAACCGCGCCAATCAAAATGAGATCGATCTAAAGGCGACTGGGTCCTGTTGGTCCCGATGCTTAAAAGTGCTTGCCCTTCAAACCGGACCCAAACCGGACCAGAGATTTTGTTGGGATCGAGGCTGGACCAGCGAGATGCTGTAAGTGTTTGATTTTTTTATGGTGCCCGGGGCCGGAATCGAACCGGCACGCCTCGCGGCGGGGGATTTTGAGTCCCCTGCGTCTACCAATTTCACCACCCGGGCTTTGGAGGTTAGGTTTGATGCAGAACAGAAGTATAGACTATTTTTTTAATTTTTGCTGACCAATCGCACTTTCGGTGCGTTAGACTGAATGTAACTAATATTTCAAGGAGAAAATCGTGGGCATTCAGGCACGTCATGATGCGGTGATGGAGACAATTAACCAGATTAAAGCGTTGGGACCAGAGCTTCATTTGAAAGAGACTCGACAGAAAATTCAGCCGATTCTGGCTGAGCTCGCTAAAAAAACAGAATTGTTTCCAAGCGAAAACTTCAAGCCCAGACCTGGTGCATCAGGTGGTCTCTATGAACTGTATGTGGCACCTGATCGCAGTCTGTCCTTGTATGCCTCTGCGGGCGCCAGCGGAAAATATCAGCCACCGCATGATCACACAACCTGGGCTGTGATTGCTGGCGTGCATGGCGTTGAGCGCAACCAGTTTTTTGAGTGCTTAGAGCGCGACAACGAAACCAATACCGGCAAGATTCGCTTTTTGGAAGCGGTGGACGTGGGTCCAGGCCAAAGTGTGACGTTGGGTGCTGATGAGTTTCACACGATCGCGGTCGAACAAGGTAGTGATGCGCTGCATTTGCATTTGTACGGTAACGCTTTAGACACATTAGTGGGTCGTATCGGGTTTGAGTCCGAAACAGGTGGGCAATTTAAACGTTTTATGGCCAAACCGATGACGTTTGCTCCTTGGGTGACACAGGCTGAGCTCGATGCTATGCAGGCAGACGGTGAGCCTTTGAGTGTGTTGTCATTTACTTTGGGCAATATGGCATGGGCGGTGGGGGGTGCGGGTCTTAAAACCACAGATCGAATCGTGCTGATTGATTGGCCAGGTGAAGACGATTCGACCGCAGCGTCTGAAGTTCGTGAATTGCATCGCCGTGGTTATCATAACTTGGCGGTTCTGAAGCCAGAAAATTAAAACGTTTGTAGATAGCGGCTACTTTAGATAATGAGATGTGTGCTTCGCATGCCGGGTAGCCGTATCCTGCAGGTCTAGATGAATGTTGATGGCGTGATCAGTGGAGGCGATTGATGGCTGTATTAAATCTGGGTGATCGAGTCCTGTATTGGCGTACGGATGGCGATCCTGCCAAAGTTCCTTTAGTATTGCTCAATTCGCTAGGCACCGATCAATCCCTATGGGAGCCTGTCGTCGCACATTTGTTAGACGATTTCTATGTTCTGCGTATGGATAAACGGGGCCATGGCGGATCGACGAATGTCGGTGATGTGTGTGACATGGCTGATCTGAGTCGAGATGTTTTAGCGGTGATGGATGCCGCAGGTTGGCATAAAGCGCATGTCGCTGGTGTGTCCATTGGCGGCATGATGGGCATGTGGTTGGGTGTTCATGCGTCTGAACGAGTTGAGCGTCTGGTGTTGTCCAACACCGGCGCCAAGATGCCGACTGAATCCTTGGATTTACGGGTCAAGCTTATTCGTGAAACGGAATCCATTGAGCCCATTGTTGATATTGCGCTAGAGCGTTTTTTTACAGCAGACTTTATTGAAGCAGCCTCACCGCTTTACCACACACTACGTGAAGTGTTTCGTCAGTGTGACCCTGATGGGTACTTAGCTTGCTGTGCTGCGATTCGGGCGATGGATCAGCGAGAGGATGTGGTGCGTATTCAAGCGCCAACGTTGATCATTAACAGTACGTACGACTTGTCTGCGCCACCAGCTTTGGGTGAATTTCTGTTTAATCAGATTCCGGACGCAGAATTGGTTGAAATGCCACTGGCCCATTTGCCGATGAGTCAAGATCCGCAGGGTTATGCGCAAATTCTGAAGTCTTTCTTGCTGTAAACCATCGACTCAAGGTGCATTTGTTGTTTTTGATGAGCACTTTGATGGTTTTTTTGATGCGTTTCATTGAGACACCCTTGAATCTGGGTGTTTTGTCCCCATCTGTCAGAGATCGAGGGTCTGGCACCTCTGTGTGCCAGACTCCACAGGTCTTTGAACGACGTGTTTTATATTGCAACTGAACAGGTAAATATTCATGACAGAGAGTACTAAGTCGTCTGCTGCCCAAACGATGGGATTTCAGGCTGAGGTGAAGGAACTACTGCACCTGATGATTCACTCGCTTTACAGCAACAAAGAAATTTTCTTGCGCGAGTTGATTTCAAACGCATCGGATGCTTGCGACAAATTGCGGTTTGAAGCGATTGATGCGCCCGCACTTTTAGAGAAAGATCCTGAGCTGAAAGTTCGGATTGATTTCGATTCAAAAGCCCGCACGATTACGGTCAGTGATAACGGGATCGGGATGTCTCGTGACGAAATCATTGAGAACTTGGGTACCATTGCCCGCTCCGGAACACGCGAGTTTTTCTCGAAACTAACGGGCGATAAACAAAAAGACTCCCAACTGATTGGACAGTTTGGTGTTGGTTTTTACGCATCATTTATCGTGGCAGATAAAGTCACGGTCCGTAGCCGTCGTGCAGGTTTGTCTGCTGATGAGGCCGTTAAATGGATCTCGGACGGTGAAGGTGAATTCACCATTGAGAATGACGTCAAAGAAGATCGGGGGACAGAGATCACCCTGCATCTGCGTGCTGATGAAGATGATTTCCTCAATGGTTGGAAGTTGCGTGAAGTCCTGCAACGCTACTCAGATCACATTTCCTTGCCGGTACAGATGCCCAAAGAAGAGTGGGATCAAGAAACATCGGAAATGAAGCGTACGGGTGAGTGGGAGTCCATTAACCAAGCTAGCGCCTTGTGGACACGTGCACGCAATGACATTACTGATGAGCAGTACATCGAGTTTTATAAGCACATTTCGCACGATTTTGAAGATCCATTGGCTTGGACGCACAACCGAGTGGAAGGTCGCACGGAATATACACAATTACTGTATATCCCCAAACATGCGCCATTTGACTTGTATGACCGTGATGCAAAGCGTGGTGTGAAGCTCTATATCAAACGTGTGTTCATCATGGATGATGCCGAGCAACTGCTGCCAGGTTATTTGCGTTTTGTGAAAGGTGTGATCGATTCATCCGATTTGCCGCTGAATGTTTCGCGTGAAATCTTGCAAGAAAGCCGCGATGTGCGCTCGATCCGTGACGGATCAGCCAGACGTATCTTGAGTCTTTTGGAGGATCTGGCTGAGAATAAGCAAGAAGATTACGCTGTGTTCTGGTCTGCCTTTGGTCAGGTCCTGAAGGAAGGCACAGGCGAAGATTTCTCCAATCGTGAACGGATTGCGAAGTTGTTGCGCTTTGCGTCAACCCATCAAGACAGTGATGTGCAAAATGTGTCGCTCGAAAATTATGTGGAGCGTATGAAAGAAGGGCAAGACAAGATTTACTACGTCACCGCAGAAAGCTACAAAGCCGCTAAAAACAGCCCACACCTAGAGATTTTCCGCAAGAAAGGCATCGAGGTGTTGCTGTTAACGGATCGCGTTGACGAGTGGATGCTCAGTCACTTGAATGAGTTCGATGGCAAAGCCATGGTGTCAGTGGCCAAAGGTGGTCTGGACATTGAAGCACTGGCCGATGAAGAAGAAAAGAAAAAGCAAACTGAGGTCGCAGAAAACTTGAAACCCTTGATTGAGCGCTTGAAGCAGTCCTTGGGTGAGAAGGTTAAAGATGTACGCGTCACGTTGCGATTGGTCGATTCACCCGCTTGCGTGGTGGTAGACGACAACGAAATGAGTCCGCACTTGCTGCGTATGCTTCAAGCTGCAGGCCAGCAAGCCCCTGAGATTGTGCCGATTCTGGAGATTAATCCAGAGCACGCACTGATTGGTCGCATCGAAGCGGCTGATGAGGCGCAGTTTGATGAGTGGGCTGCGTTGTTACTGGATCAGGCGCTTTTGGCGGATGGCTCACAACTGTCAGATCCGGCTGCGTTTGTTCAACGCTTGAACTCATTGCTGCTTAAGCAGTAAGTTTGGGTGGCCGCCGATCTGGCGGCCATTGCGCTTCTAAACCAAACCGATCCCAGTCAAATGCTTGGCCGGGGTCGGTTTTTCGGTTGGGTGCAATGTGACAGTGCCCCTGGACTGAGGAGAGTGGGTAGTGGCGACGCAACGCTTGCGCAAGACGTCCTAATTGTAGATACTGGATATCAGTATAAGGCAGCTCGTCCGTGCCTTCTAACTCAATGCCAATGGAAAAGTCGTTACAGGCTTGCCGCTCTTGAAACTGAGAGACTCCAGCGTGCCAAGCCCGGTCGTTGCAGGAAACAAACTGTGTCACGTGTCCTTGCCTGTCGATGAGAAAATGCGCTGAAACACGCAATCCTTCAATATTGGCAAACCAAGGGTGGGCCGTAAAATCCAACGTATTACAAAACAGATCCGCAGCGCAGCCTGTACCGAATTCGCCCGGCGGCAGACTGATGTTGTGAATAACTAGCAGATCTGGGGAAACACCCTCTGGGCGCACATCGAAGTTGTCAGATGGGCGATGGGTGATTTCAGGGGCGAGTTCGAGCCAGCCTTGTGCGTTGAAATGCCAGGGGCTGTTCGTATTCTCTTCTGAAATCATGACCTAGAAGCTCCCTTTTTAGCATGCTCTGGACTACACCAGTACTGACCCTGTTTTTTATAGGCTTGTGATTCAGGCAGATAGACATCGCAGTGTGCGCAAGGAACCATTTCTTCGGCGCGTTGGCGAATGGCCTCACGTCGAGGGTCAGATGTGGATTGTCGCTGTTTTGATTTCTGGTAATTCAGAACCCGCATGACGATCATGCCCGCCAAAATAGCAACAACCCAGAATAGTATTTTTCCCATGCTCAGACTTTGTGAAGGATGACGTCAACAACAAACTGACTGCCACTATAGGCAAGCAGCACGAATACAAAACCAACCAGTGTATAGCGTAAGGCAATTCGACCGCGCCAGCCACGCGCGATTCGCCCGGCTAGTAGGATGGCGAAGGTGATCCAAGACAGAAGCGTAAAGACTGTTTTATGGTCGGCAGTTAAAAGCTGCCCTGTCAGTTCGTAGGTAATGACTGTGCCGGAAAGGACTGTGAGCGTTAAGACGCCAAATGCAACCCAGATTAGTCTGAAGAGCAAACGTTCTTGCGTCAGCAAAGGAGGCTGTGCATCCAGCACACGGTCGATAGTCCGAATGAATTTGTTAGGATGGTCAGATCGGCTGATGGGATGGTGCAAATGGTAGTCAGTTGCCGCCATCAGCAAGGCTTGTACTGCAGCAATCGTGATGAGCCCGTAAGCAGAAAAAGCCAGCAATAAGTGTCCACGCATAAACCAGTCGGCCGAGGTGATGATCGGTGAGGTCGTGTGAAAGATGCTGGCTAGCAGGCACGAGAGGGCTGCAAGCGGTAACATGATGAGTTGGATGCCATCAATACGGATGACTAAGCTCTCTATCCAGTACACGATCAGACCTAACCAGATGGCCGCAGACAATGCGACGGCCCAGTTCAGATTGATCAAGCCTGGTCCCAATGTTTGTTGTGACAAGGCAATGCCCTGAAAGGCGAGCGCAACCAATAGCCCTGCGCGCGTATAGCGCCCAAGCTGCTCGACGGGTCTGCCGGTTCGCAAGGCCTGCCACAGACCGATGGTCAACCCGATAAAGGTCAGGGTTGCCAGTGAATGAAATACAATTCCGTTATACATACCTTTAGTTTAAGCGAAACTGCCACCATGCTAGAGAATCTTACAGAAAGAATGGCGCGAGTCGTTAAAACGATACGCGGACAATCACGCCTGACAGAGGCAAACACCCAAGAAATGATGCGCGAAGTGCGCATGGCTTTGTTGGAAGCGGACGTTGCACTGCCGGTTGTACGGCAATTTGTGGAACGCGTCCGAGAAAAATCACTGGGTGAGGAAGTCGCCACGAGCCTAAGCCCCGGACAGGCTTTGGTGGGTGTGGTTGATAAAGAATTAACCGCCTTGATGGGGGGTGACTTGGGTGAGCATGCGAGCGAACTCAATCTGGCCGCCCAACCGCCTGCAGTTATTCTCATGGCGGGTTTACAAGGGGCTGGTAAAACCACCACGACCGGAAAGCTTGCGCGTTGGTTAACAGCGGGTCATCACAGTCAGAATGGTCGCAAGAGCGGTAAAAAGAAAGTGGCCGTGGTCAGTGCGGACGTGTATCGTCCAGCCGCCATTGATCAACTTCAAACGGTCGCGCAGCAAGCGGGTGTGGAATGGATTCCTTCAGACACCACACAAAAACCTCTGGACATTGCTAAAAATGCCCTGGATTACGCCAAGCGTCAGCACATCGATGTATTGATTGTGGATACGGCCGGTCGCTTAGGGATCGATGAAGCCATGATGGCAGAGATTCAAACGCTGCATGCGGCTTTGAATCCCATTGAAACCTTGTTTGTGGTGGACGCCATGCAAGGGCAGGACGCGGTCAATACGGCCAAAGCGTTTGGGGATGCCTTGCCACTCACCGGTGTGGTGCTCACAAAACTCGATGGTGATGCACGTGGTGGAGCCGCGTTGTCGGTGCGCCATGTCACGGGCAAACCACTGAAGTTTGTCGGGGTATCTGAAAAACTCGATGGATTTGAAGCCTTTTATCCAGAGCGGATGGCTCAACGAATCCTCGGCATGGGAGATATCGTCTCTCTGGTGGAGCAAGCTAAGCACAAAATTGACATGGCCGATGCTGAAAAGCTCGCCACGAAGATGCGTACTGGTGACAAGTTCGATCTGAATGATTTCAGAGAACAGCTCGGTCAGGTCAAGAAAATGGGTGATATGAGCAGTCTGCTCGACAAGTTGCCCGGTCAGTTTGCGCAAGCGGCCAGCCAGCTCCAAGGGGGTGAAGCAGAAAAGCAGTTGCGTCGTACCGAAGGCATTTTGAACTCGATGACACCACTTGAGCGATCCAAACCTGAGTTGCTCAAAGCTTCGCGCAAACGTCGAATTGCAGCCGGTGCAGGGGTGACTGTTCAGGAAGTGAACCGTTTGCTCAATCAGTTTGGTCAAATGCAGACCATGATGAAGCAAATGAAAAAAGGCGGCATGGGCAAGATGCTCAGAGCCATGGGTGGTATGAAGGCTTTGGGTAAGCTGGGTCGTATGGGTCGCTAAAGACTACGTTAATAACCAGACTAGATCATCACATAAGCATAAAAACTTAAGGTGACTTGGGGTCTGATCCGACATGCGTTTGACGCTGTCTGATCAGACCTTTTTGTTTTAATGAGGCAGGCTGTCAGCCTTTTTTAGTGAAGATCAGATCAAAGACTTCGTGACCCAGTCGAAGACCACGGGCCTCAAACTTGGTCAATGGACGGGTCTCAGGTCTTGGACAAAACCCTTTGCAGGTGTTTTGTAAAGCAGGTTCGCCAGACAGCACTTCGAGCATTTGCTCGGCATAGTGTGCCCAGTCCGTGGCGCAATGCAGGTAACCACCTGCTTTGATGCGACTGGCCAGTAAGGCAACCAATGGCGGTTGAATCAAACGTCGTTTGTGATGGCGTTTTTTAGGCCAAGGGTCTGGAAAGTACAGATGCACGCCCGCAAGCGTCTCAGGCTCGATCATTTGTTCGAGCACTTCCACTGCATCATGCTGAATGATGCGAATGTTTTGTAAGTCCATTTGATCAATGCGGTTCAGTAAAGCACCGACCCCTGCGTTAAACACTTCCAGTCCCAGATAATTGATGTCTGGGTTGGTTTGTGCGATTGTGGCGGTCGTTTCACCCATCCCAAAGCCAATCTCTAGGATGGTGGGTGCTTGACGTTGAAACACCTCATCGAGATTAAGGGGGCTTGCTTGGTAAGGCAGAACCCAGTGCGTTGAGAGTGTGTCTAGCGCTTCTTGTTGACCGCGTGTAATGTGACTACGGCGGTGTATAAAGCTGCGGATACGAGGCTGTTGCATGGTGCCTTTAGCCTCCGCCGACTGCGACGACAATTTCGACGACATCATCTTCGTTGAGCGCATGTTGTGCATGCTGGCTTCGTGGAATGATGGTTTGATTGATTTCGACGGCAACACGCTTGTCTGCCAAATCGAGTGATGTCAGCAGATCGGTGACTGTACTATTTGTCGCAACCGTTTTAGGTTGACCATTGAGTGTGATTTTCATGGGCACCATTTTACCCGCGACAATCAAAAAATGACACCCATCTGATATTTGCGCTCAGAGTTGCGCTAGAGACTAATTTTCCGACTAATTTCTTGTGTCGTCATCAGTCTGGTCTGTGAACTGTCCGAACCGAGCTTTAGGTAAATGCCAGTTAAAGCGAATCGCACCGTAACGCAGGGTAAAACATAGAATTCCGCCCAATAAGGTACTGGCAACGGGGGACACACCTAGAGTCTGACCGAGCACCACTACACTGGCACCTGCAAGTGCTGCGACAGCGTAGAGATCAGCGCGCAAAACGACCGGAATCTCGCCGACCAGAATGTCTCGTAGCATCCCACCGCCAATGCCTGTGACCATGCCCATTAAGGCGGCCATGACAGGATCTAATCCATAGGTAAGCGCTTTTTCAGCGCCAACGACTGCAAAAAATGACAAACCAATGGCGTCAAATGTCTGGACAGGATGGTTGAGGCGTTTGATCAGCGGATACCAAAAAATTGCCAATAGACCCGCTAGCATTGAAATCGTGACATAAACCCAGGTGGAAACCGCAGCGGGCGGAACCGCGCCAATTAACAGGTCGCGTGTGATACCACCTGCATTACCTGCCGCAAACGCCAGTACCGCAATACCAAACACATCCAGTCTGTGACGAACGGCTGCAACCGCTCCACTGATGGCAAATACAAATGTACCGCCCAGATCCAAGCCTGTTAAAAAAACACGAATGACTTTTTGTTCCACGCCCCGATCGCCTTCAAACCTCAAATGACTCGATGAAATAATTTGTTACTGAATGTCAGTTGTTTATGCTTAAGGAGTGATTCTAAGGGAGGAAGGCTGAGAATTCAGTGATTGCCCGTTTTTGAAAGCAAGTTCAGAATCACGACGCCTGCGAGAATGAGTGCAATGCCTAGAATCGCCCAGCCATCGAGCTTTTGTCCAAAAGCGATCCAACCAAATGCAGCAATCAGCACAATGCCCAGCCCAGACCAGACAGCGTAAGCAACACCGATATGAACGGTACGCAAAACAATCGAGAGGCAATAGAAAGTGACGGCATAGCCGATCACCACCAGAACTGACGGCATCAGTCGCGTAAAGCCGTCACTGAATTTAAGGGCTGAAGTTGCGATCACTTCGGCCACGATGGCAATGGTTAGGTAGATCCAACCGCTCATACAAAAACTCCGTTAAGACTGTTGCGTGTGTTGGATAGAGCAAACGTTGTGTTGGGTGAATACTTGTCGGATAATCTCTTTAAGATTACTATTGTGTATATCTTTTAAATTCATTGACCGACTATAAGGAATTTGGTGTCCATCATGGCACGGGAAGACTTTTGTACACAAGAAGACATTACGCAGTTGGTTCACCAGTTTTACGATCGAATCCGATTGGATGAAGTATTGGGGCCGATTTTCAATGAGCATATCGATGATTGGGATGAACACTTAGAGATTATGGTGCGGTTTTGGTCGTCCATTTTGTTGGGTTCAGGGACCTATAGCGGTGCACCGATGCCCAAGCACATCGCTTTACCTGATTTGAATGCGGGTTTGTTTGAACGTTGGCTTCGGTTATTTCATGAAACGACGCTGGACCTTGACAATGAGTTGATGGGACAACGCGCTAACGCGTTGGCGCAACGGATCGCTCGCAGTCTGTGGTTGGGTTATCAACTACATAATTCTCCTCAAACTTCACCAAAGGATTTACACCATGTCTGAGTTGATCAAAGTTGTCGATTTGCAGACCATTAAAACAAATCCGAGTGGTGGGCAGGGTAAGGGTTCTAAGCCACCTAAGCCTGAGTCGCATACACAAACCAAAGCGCCAAGTATGAAGGCGTTTCTGTCATTAGGATTTAGACCTTTATATATCGGGGGCGTTGCGTGGTCACTGGTCTCCATTGCACTCTGGATTTTTACCCCCGAGTTGCTTGATGGGCCGATGTGGGGCGTCGCGTGGCATGCTCATGAAATGCTCTGGGGCTTTGTGATCACCATTGCGGTCGCCTTCTTGCTGACTGCGAGTGCGACTTGGACAGGTCACAACCCAATGGAGGGTAAAGCACTTGGCTGGCTAGTTGTAGCGTGGATTGTGGCGCGTGTGGGGTATCTGATTCCAGCGGATTGGGCTTTTTACATCGCTGCAACTGCGGAGACGATCTTTTTCTTGTTTGCCGCACAACGATTAATGCGTGTCATGATGCGCAGCAAGAACCGCCGCAACGACGGTTTGCCCTTTTTGGTGGCCGGTTTGGGTGTGATCAATCTACTTTATCTCTATGAGGCGTATCAGGATGATTACGTCGCGCTGATTGAGCGGTTTAATTTGGGTCTAGTGGGCATGGCGATTGTGGCATTGTTGGTGGCTCGCCGTGTGTTGCCATTTTTTGCGATGCGGATGGTGCCTGGGCTGGAAATCCCTATGCTGACTCGCAATGGTCATATTCAACTGACGATCAGCACAGTGGCCATTTTATTGGGCTTATTCGGTTTTGAAGTCTGGATGGGTTATCTGTTAGGCGTCATCGGTTTAATGGCGCTCTATCAAACCATTCGTTGGAAGCCCTGGATGGTGTTGGGCAAGCCGATGTTGTGGATTCTCTATCTGGGATACGGATTGATGGCTATCGGCTTAATCGTGGCGGGTCTGCAGTTGACGGGGCATTTCTGGGTCATGTTGGATCGTCCTGCAACCTTTGTGCACTTGATTGGCATGGGTGGGTTTGGTGCGTTGATTATCGGTATGGTCACACGCACTGCGCTAGGTCATACGGGTCGCCCCCTGAAGCTGGATAACAGCATGTTGATCAGTTACTACCTAGTGCTTGTGGCCGTTGTTTTCCGGCTCTGGGCGTTATATCCGACCGAGTGGTATCAAACGTTGCTGAATATTTCTGCCGCGACTTGGATCGCTGGTATGGCGTTGTACCTGTGGCGTTATGTGCCCTTGTTAATTCGGCCAAGGCCAGATAAATGAAACTGACAACACTGACAGACTATGCGATTCGGATGTTGATGTACGTTGCGCAACATCCGGACCGCTTGTGTACGATCGCAGAAGTGGCACAGGTGTATGACATTTCACAAGCACACCTGATGAAAGTGACACATCGATTGGCACAAACCGGCTGGCTCGAAACCGTGCGAGGAAAGAATGGGGGCATTCGTTTAGCCAAACCCCCGCATGAAATCAGCTTGGGTCGAGTGATTCGGGATACAGAAAACGAAGTAGGCCTTACAGAGTGTTTCGGCGAAGGCTCAACCTGCACACTGACAGGAAACTGCCAGTTAGCAGGTGTGCTTAGAGGTGCGCTCAATCAGTTCTGGAGGCATTTAGATGCCTATACCTTGGCCGATATCTTACCGGCCAAGGAGCAGTTTCTTATACGCGTTCACAACGAATCGTGACTGGGATTTGACGCAGATCTTCGAGAACCGCATCGCTGACTTGGGTTTCAACGTCTGAAACCAGATAGCCGATTGGACCTTGCGTCTGGAGCAGTTGGCTGACAATGTTCAAACCATGTTTAGACATGACCTGACTGAAGGCGCCGATTGCACCAGGTTCATTGCGGTGAATGTGCAGGATGCGGCTTGCGCCCGACAATGGCTGAAAAGCCACCTCAGGGAAGTTGACAGCGCTTTTGGTGGCACCGTACTGCAGGTACTGAACAAGCTTTTGAGCGACTTCGCGACCAATGTTCTCTTGCGACTCTTGTGTGCTACCACCAATGTGAGGTGTGAGAATCACGTTGTCCATGCCACGAAGCGGGCAATCCAATGGTTCATTTCTGTCTTTCGGCTCTGTGGGGAAAACGTCGAGTGCTGCACCTGCCAGATGACCTGACTTCAATGATGCATGCAATGCCTCAATATCGACCACACTACCGCGTGATGCGTTAATCAGGATCGCGCCTGGCTTCATGCTGGCCAGTGCTTGTGCGTCAATGATGTTGCGGGTAGGCTGACCGCCGGGTACATGCAATGTCACGACATCAGATTGTGCCAATAAGCGCTCTAAGGAGCCGGCTGCGTGTGCATTACCCAGTGGGAGCTTAGTGTCGACATCATGGAAAATGACGCTCATACCTGCTGCTTCGGCTAGTGTGCCGACTTGGGAGCCAATGTTGCCGTAACCAATAATCCCAAGAGTTTTTCCGCGTACTTCGTAAGCACCCTCAGCAGATTTGTCCCAGAATCCTTTGTGGACGCGTGCGTTTTTTTCGGGAATTCGACGCAGTAGAAAGATGGCTTCGCCTAGAACGAGTTCTGCGACAGAGCGGGTGTTGGAGTAGGGTGCGTTAAAGACGGGAACGCCGCGCAACATCGCTTGTTCCAAATCCACTTGGTTGGTCCCAATACAAAAACAGCCAATGGTCCGTAATGTAGGAACTTGTTCGAGGACTCGCTGATCAATTTGAGTACGAGAGCGAATGCCGACGATCTGTGCGCCTTGCAGTTCTTTAATGAGTTCGTCTTGCTGTAAAGCACCTGCGCGATGAACGATATCCGTAAATCCCGCCATTTCAAAAACTTCAATTGCGCTAGGGTGAATGTTTTCCAGAAGGACAATGCGTGTCATGTGAGAACCTTAGTCTTGCCATAGTAAGAAAGCTAACAGTATCGCCCAGATGCGGACTTTGGGTGAAAGTAACCATGATGCCAGTACATATGACGGTCAAGTAAAGTTTTACAAATCCAAGGCTTCCTTTTACTATACCTAGACAATATTGACTTAAATGGTGTCAAACAATGGCAGATCAAGACGATCAGAACGGTCAGAACGATCAGGATAAACAAAAAATAAGTCGTAATCGTTACATCCACTGGATTTTGTCCTTGGTTGTCGCGATTGGTGGACTTTGGCAAATCCAGCCGTTGGTCATGCGTGTGCTCTCCGGTGAGCATTTGAGTTGGTTCTTAAATGACTCTTGGCGTAGCATTATTGACGCGATTGGTCTTGTGCAGCTGCCGCGAGTGATGATTTCATTGGCGTTGATCCTAATGTCGATTGGGTTGGTGTTGCGTGCACGGATTGCTTGGGTGCTGACACTGGTTTTACTGTTGTTTGCAGTGCTGACCACGCTACTTTTGAAGCAACCAAGCTATCTCTGGGAAATTGGCTATTACGTTCTGATTTTTGTTGGTTTACTCCGTTACAGTTGGATGTTTGCCAGATCTAGTGTGGCGGCTGGTACGCTATACGCCGCAGCAAGCTTGGCGGCATTAATTTGGTACACCGTGGTCGGTTCTTTGTATCTGGGTACGGGCTTTAAACCAGAAATTGTGACGTTGACAGATTCGATCTATTTTTCTTTTGTGACTTTAACAACGGTCGGGTACGGTGATATTTTGCCAGTCAGCAGTGTGGCTCGCTATTTTGTAGTGTCGGTGATCGTAATTGGAATTACCGTGTTTTCAACAGCCATTGGGGCTGTGTTTTTACCGCTGTTGACGAGTGGTGTAGGGCGGTTATTGCGACGTAAAGAGAGACTTTCTATGAAAGAAAACCATGTCATCCTGTGTGGTGCGACGCCTCTGGCGATGAATCTGTATGAAAGCTTGACGGCGCGTGGTGAAAACGTCACGGTCCTGTTGAGTCCAGGCACAACTCACACGTACTCGGATAAGACTGATATTGTTTTTGGGGATGCATACAGCGATGAGGTTCTACAGCATGCGGGAGTGATGCAGGCGACCTATGTGTTGGCTGCCCGAGAAGAGGATGCGGATAATGCATTTATTGTCCTAGCGGTTAAAGGGCTAGAAGGTTGTCGTGCTAAGACGGTGGCGGTGGTGAATAACAGCCAGAACCTAGAAAAAATTCGCCAGGTCAAGCCTGATATTCTATTTTCACCTCAGTATTTCGGGGCGCAGGTGCTCTCTAAAATGCTCAGTGGCGAGAAGATTGATTTAAACCAGTTGTCGGATTTCTTTATGAGTGAGCCTCATCAAGAGAAGTCTACCGCACACAAACATGCTAGCCAACCTGCTGCACCGGCTTTAGCAGATACATCAAATCCTTCATCTAATCCGCCATCTACATCGGACAACCCACCGTCAAACCCACCCTCTACACCTCAAAGTTAAAGACGGCTCAGCGTGAAGCGCTTTAGGTCAAAGCGTTCGATTGATTAAGGTGGGAGAGATAGGCACACAGATTAATAGTGAATCTGTGTGCCTGACATGATCGCTTTAGCGCACACGCATACCGGGTTGCGCACCACTGTCGGGATCCAGCAGATAAATACCCGCATCGACAGCTTCATCGGCGTGACCTGCGGCCAGTACCATACCTTGCGATGTACCGAATTTCATTTTTCGGGGGGAGAGGTTTGCAACCACCACGGTTAGACGATCAACTAGGTCTTCTGGTTTGTAGGCGTCTTTGATGCCAGAGAGTACTTCACGGGTCTGTCCTTCACCAAC
This sequence comes from Orrella sp. 11846, assembly GCF_048820935.1. NCBI lineage: Bacteria > Pseudomonadati > Pseudomonadota > Betaproteobacteria > Burkholderiales > Alcaligenaceae > Orrella > Orrella sp. 11846. The sequence continues at coordinate 79,658 of NZ_JBMERD010000012.1, read as the reverse complement.
GTCCAATGTCAGACGCAAAAGCTTGGTGGATCCCTCAACGGCTTCACACTGCACAATGCGTGCGATACGTAGATCGATTTTCATGAAATCATCGATCTTAATCGTGGGTGCAATCTCTTCACCACCTGGAACCGCGGCAGGCTCCTCGGGTTCCGGCTCAAAGAGCGCTTCCATCATGTCTGGTGTGACCCGTTGCAGGAGATGTTTGAAGGGGGCGATTTGTGTGGGTAACTCACGCACATCATCCCAGACAAAGTCACGTGACTGGTTAAAGAGTTCCTGTGCAATGCGAGTCGCTAAGGTTGGCAAGACTGGGGCGAGCATGACAGACAGCGCTTTGAAGCCAGCAATGGCGACTGAGCAGATGTCTTGTAGCTTGGCTTTATCCTGAGCGCTGGCTTGTTGGAAGCCTTTGGCCAATAACCACGGTTTGGCAGCATCAAAATCTTGGTTGATGATGTCCGCTTGCGCCATGATGTCACGAATCGCACGCCCATACTCACGTTTCTCAAAGAGGTCGCGAACGTGGTTAGCCACATCATCCCAGTGTTTTTGCAGAATCTGTGTGTCACCGGTGTACGCGAGTTGTCCATCAAAGTGGCGGCTAATGAAAGTCGCTGCACGGCTGGCAATATTGATGTATTTGCCCACTAGGTCGCTGTTGACTCGAAGCAGAAAGTCTTCGGGATTAAAGTCGATGTCTTCAACGTGACTATTGAGTTTGGCCGCGAGGTAATAACGCAACCATTCTGCATCCATGCCAATGTCTAGATAGCGCAGCGGGGAAATGCCGGTGCCACGGCTCTTAGACATTTTTTGGCCACTGACGGTAATGAAGCCGTGGACGTTGATTTGATCGGGAACTTTGCGACCTGAGAAATGTAAGGTAGCAGGCCAGAACAGCGTGTGGAAATACACAATGTCTTTACCGATGAAATGAATTTGTTCGGTATCGCTTGCTGGATCGATCAGGGCTTCAAAATCCAGATTCTTAAGCTTGCAATAAGCTTTGAGTGAAGCGAGATAACCGACGGGTGCATCGAGCCAAACGTAGAAGTATTTGCCGGGCGCATCTGGAATTTCAATACCGAAATAAGGTGCGTCGCGTGAAATGTCCCAGTCGTTTAGTGAGGTTTCATTGTCATCGTCGCCGAGCCATTCGCGGGCTTTGCCGAGTACCTCAGATTGCAGACGTGGCATGCCTTGCGTAGTTTTAGCAGAAGTCCATTGACGCAAAAACTCAACGCAACGAGGGTCAGACAACCGAAAAAAGAAGTGCTCGGAGCTGCGCAACTCAGGACGCACACCTGAAAGTGTTGAATAAGGTTCTATCAGTTCGGTGGGTGAATAGACCGTACTGCAAACTTCGCAGGCATCGCCATACTGTTCCTTGGCATGGCAATGGGGGCATTCACCTTTGATGTAACGATCCGGCAGAAACATTTGTTTGACGGGATCATAAAACTGTTCAATGGTGCGGGTATCGATTAAACCGGCCGCTCTGAGTTGGCGATAAATATCTTGGGAAAGCTCAACGTTCTCGGGTGAGTCGGTCGAGTGCCAATGATCGAACTCGATATGGAATCCGTTCAGATAAGCGGGGCGCTCTTGTGCATAGCGTGCAACGAGAGCTTGCGGCGTAATGCCTTCAGATTCGGCTCGGAGCATGACAGGTGCGCCGTGTGTGTCATCGGCGCAAACAAAATGAACGGTGTGTCCGGCCATTCGCATTGCGCGTACCCAGATGTCAGCTTGGATGTACTCCATGATGTGGCCGATATGGAATGATCCATTGGCGTAAGGCAAAGCCGTGGTGACGAAGAGCGTTCGCGACATGATTTCTCCGGATAAAAAGCGACAACAGCCAAACCCGTCATTTTAGACGAATGGCTTAAGTATTAGGGCAGATCAATGATTTAGGGAATGTCTCGCGCCTGGACGTCAGTGATGTCGTCACGCGATGAGCGCGCTCGGATCCCTTTCTGAAATACGGGATTACGCTTAGATTGGCGTGTCGTCCAGTATTCTTGAGCATTGAATGGACGTGCGCGGAATTTTGCAGTCACGTACAAGATCATGAGCGCCACGATGGTGGATAGCGTAAAAACGACCGCCATGATGATGCCGATGGTTGCAATAATGCCGAAGATGAGAGCCCGAATAAGGCGTGTGAGAGTATCCATATGGGTAGTATAAATCCAGTTTGGGCGTCAGTTGCTGCAAACGGATGATTGAACAGGGAATTATCAGGAAAGCTATGACAGTGAATACACAGACAATCCAGAATGTGCTGGACACAACCATTGACCCGTTCACGGGGTTGCCCTATGCCAAGATGACGCAATCAGTTGCATCGAGCGGCAATGGTTGGACCTTGCATTTGACACCGGGTTATCCGGCGGCGCGCAGTCAAGCGCAGATTTTTGCACCGCTTAATGATGCCCTAGCGCAAGCAGGCGTGTCAAACGTAGTGTTGCAGGTTGAACCCAAGATCCAAGCCCATGCTATCCGTGCCGGCATTGCACGCGTGCCGGGTGTTGAAAACATTATCGCCGTGGCCTCAGGCAAAGGCGGTGTAGGAAAAAGTACGACAGCGGTCAATATTGCATTGGCTTTGCGGGACGAGGGTGCTCGCGTGGGCTTGTTGGATGCTGATATTTATGGTCCCAGTGTGCCTTTGCTACTCGACATTGATGATCGACCTACATCAGCCGATGGCAAGATCATGAATCCGCTGATCGGTTATGGCATTGCGTCTAACTCGATTGGTTACCTGATCGATGCCGATGCACCCGCAATTTGGCGTGGTCCGATGGTGACGCAGGCTTTGGAGCAACTGTTGCGCCAGACCAAATGGGGTGATCTGGATTATTTGGTCGTGGATATGCCCCCGGGCACGGGTGACGTGGCGCTGACATTGGCGCAACGAGTGCCAGTCACAGGGGCTGTGGTGGTGACCACACCTCAGGACATTGCTTTGCTGGATGCTGTGAAAGGTGCTCGCATGTTCGAGAAGGTGGAAGTGCCTGTGCTCGGTATTATCGAAAACATGGCTGTCCACATTTGTACGCAGTGCGGTCATGAAGAGCACTTGTTTGGTGAAGGTGGTGCGCAGCGCATGGCCGATCAGTTCAATGTAGAGATGCTGGGTAGTTTGCCGTTGGCGATGGCCTTGCGTGAAGATGCCGACTCAGGGTGTCCAACAGTTCAGAAGTCACCTGATGCTGAAATCACACAACACTACCGTCGTATCGCTTGGGCGCTGGCGGGTCGGATTGCCGCATTACCGCGCGATATGGGTAGTAAATTCCCGTCGATTGTCGTGCAAAAGTCGCGCCAGTCATAAGAACTGACGACCGCTTGCCTTTGACGCGTTAAAATCAATGACTTTATCGTTGCTCGGGGGCAAGCATGGGTATCAAAAGCGATCGCTGGATTCGGCAAGCCGCTCAGCAAGGCATGATCGAACCGTTTGAGCCGGGTCAGGTCCGGCAAGATGAGCGCGGCAAAATCGTCAGCTACGGAACAAGTAGTTACGGTTACGATGTGCGTTGCGCAGATGAATTCAAGATTTTTACCAACATCAATTCCACCATCGTCGATCCGAAGGCGTTCGATGAGAAATCGTTCGTCGACTTCAAAGGCGATGTCTGCATCATTCCGCCCAATTCTTTTGCGCTGGCGCGCACGGTTGAGTATTTTCGGATTCCGCGCAGTGTGCTGACAATTTGCTTGGGCAAAAGTACGTATGCGCGCTGCGGCATCATTGTGAATGTGACACCCTTGGAACCAGAGTGGGAAGGACACGTCACACTGGAGTTCAGTAACACCACACCCTTACCTGCAAAGATTTATGCCGGTGAAGGTTGTGCGCAGATGCTGTTTTTTGAAGGCGATGAAGTGTGTGAAGTTTCGTACCGCGACCGTGGCGGAAAATATCAAGGGCAACTGGGTGTGACTTTGCCACGCACCTGATGATCTGGAGCGTTTCATGAAGTTCCGTTTTCCCATTTTCATCATTGATGAAGATTACCGTTCAGAAAATGCTTCAGGCCTAGGCGTGCGGGCATTAGCCGATGCCATCGAAGCTGAAGGCGTTGAAGTCGTCGGGGTCACCAGTTTTGGGGATCTGAGTTCCTTTGCGCAGCAACAAAGCCGTGCCAGTGCCTTTATTTTGTCGATTGATGACGAAGAGTTCGAAAGTGATGTGGCTACAGGTGGGACGTCTAGCGTCATTGAGAACTTGCGCGCATTTATCGGTGAAGTCCGATTCCGTAATGCGGAAATCCCCATTTATCTGTATGGTGAGACCCGCACCTCAGAACATATTCCGAATGATATCTTGCGTGAGTTGCATGGCTTTATTCATATGTTTGAGGATACGCCAGAGTTCGTGGCGCGCCACATCATTCGTGAAGCCCGTAACTATGTGGATACGCTCGCACCACCTTTTTTTAGAGAGTTGGTAAATTACGCTCAGGATGGCTCATATTCTTGGCACTGTCCGGGTCACTCAGGTGGCGTGGCTTTCTTAAAAAGCCCCGTTGGACAAATGTTTCACCAGTTTTTCGGTGAAAACATGTTGCGCGCCGACGTGTGTAATGCGGTGGATGAATTAGGTCAATTGCTGGATCACACGGGACCGATTGCCGAGTCAGAAATCAATGCTGCCCGCATCTTTAATGCGGATCACTGTTATTTTGTGACTAATGGCACATCGACCTCCAACAAGATCGTTTGGCATGCCAGTGTGGCTGCGGATGACATTGTGTTGGTTGATCGCAATTGCCACAAGTCGATCTTGCATGCCATTACGATGACGGGTGCGATCCCTGTGTTTTTGCGTCCAAGTCGCAACTACATGGGGATTATCGGACCGATTCCATTGTCCGAATTTGACCCAGAAAACATCCAGAAAAAAATTGATGCAAACCCGTTTGCTAGCCGAGCAAGAAGTAAGAAGCCTCGCATTCTGACCTTGACGCAAAGCACCTATGATGGTGTGATTTACAACGTTGAGATGATCAAAGAGAGCTTGGGAACCTTGGTGCCCACCTTACACTTTGATGAGGCCTGGTTGCCGCACGCGGCGTTTCATCCTTTCTATCAGAACATGCACGCGATTGGTGTGGATAGACCCCGTTGTGAGCAGTCGCTGGTGTATGCGACTCACTCCACCCACAAACTATTGGCAGGGATTTCGCAGGCATCACAGATCGTGGTGCAAGAAGCCAGCGATCGCAAACTGGATCGCAACGTCTTTAACGAAGCGTATCTGATGCATACGTCAACATCCCCGCAATACGCCATTATTGCGTCGTGCGATGTGGCGTCCGCCATGATGGAACCACCGGGCGGGACCGCATTGGTGGAAGAAAGTATTCGTGAAGCGATGGACTTTCGCCGTGCCATGCGCAAGGTGGATGAAGAGTATGGCGATGAAGATTGGTGGTTTAAAGTTTGGGGACCTGATGAGATTCCAGCCGAAGGCATTGGTGAGCAGTCTGACTGGATCTTAGAGGCAGATGATCATTGGCACGGCTTTGGCAATTTAGCGCCAGGCTTCAATATGCTGGATCCCATTAAGGCCACTATCATTACGCCTGGACTGGATATGTCGGGGCGTTTTGATGAGAAGGGTATTCCTGCAGCACTCGTGTCTAAGTATCTGGCCGAGCACGGGATCGTCATCGAAAAAACAGGTTTGTACTCCTTTTTTATTCTCTTTACGATCGGCATTACCAAGGGACGCTGGAATACGCTGTTAACCGCCTTGCAGCAGTTTAAGGACGATTACGACCGCAACCAGCCGATGTGGCGGGTCTTGCCAGATTTTTGTCGGACACACCGTCGCTACGAACGCATGGGTTTGCGTGATTTGTGCCAGATGATTCACGAAGCCTACCGTGAGCGCGATGTGGCGCGATTGACCACCGAGGTTTACCTGAGTGATATGGTGCCTGCCTTGAAACCGTCTGATGCGTTTGCCCATATGGCGCATGGTGATGTGGAGCGCGTGCCGATTGATGAGCTTGAAGGGCGTGTGACGGGTGTCTTGCTGACACCGTATCCACCCGGCATTCCTTTGCTGATCCCAGGGGAGCGATTCAACAGCACGATTGTGGAGTACCTGCAGTTTGCGCGCGCTTTTAACGCACAGTTCCCAGGTTTTGAGACGTATATTCATGGCTTGGCTACGATGGTGACGGAGACGGGTGAAACCGTTTATTACGTTGATTGCATTCGCCAGGATTAAAACCTGATGTCACGTTTTGATGTGGCGATTATTGGGGCAGGGGCTGCCGGTATGTTGTGTGCAGCCCATTTAGGTCGCGCAGGTTTGCGTGTGGTGCTCATGGATCATGCGCACAAACTAGCCGAGAAGATTCGTATTTCAGGTGGTGGACGCTGTAATTTCACCAACCTTGATGTCTCTGCCCAGAACTTCATTAGTCGCAACCCGCATTTCTGCAAGGCTGCGTTATCGGCCTATACGCCAGCTGACTTGTTGCAAGACTTGACGCAACACGGGATTGCTTGGCACGAAAAGCATCGAGGTCAGCTGTTTTGCGATGACAGCAGTCAGAACATCATTGACTGGCTGGATCGGTCGTGTCAGCAAGCGGGCGTGCGTCGCTGGATGGGTTGTCGTGTCGAATCCGTGCGTCAGGAAGCAGCGAACTGGTGTTTGGAAACATCGGGTGGCCTTATCCAAGCTCAGCGCGTGATTGTGGCCACAGGTGGTTTGGCTTTGCCACAAGTCGGTGCAACGGATTTTGGGTTGCATCTGGCGCGTCAGTTTGGTTTGAAAGTTGTTGAGCCGCGACCTGCATTAGTGCCCCTGACCTTTGAAAGTCAGCAGTGGGCACCTTTTCAGGCTTTATCTGGCGTGTCCCTGCCTGTTGATGTGAGTACACAGCAGACAGGACTAGCATCTGCGTCAACAAAGAAATTAAATCGTGGCTCACGAGCCATGCATTTCTCAGAAGATATGCTGCTCACACACCGAGGTTTGTCGGGTCCTGCGATTTTGCAGATCTCAAGCTACTGGGAGCCTGGAGAACCATTGAGTATTAATCTCGTGCCTCAGACACCACTTGAAGACGTGTTGTTGCGGGGTAAAGCGCAGAGTAAGCAAACAGTCCAGTCCGCACTCGAACATTGGTTGCCGAAACGATTGGCACAACACTGGGCGGGTACTTGGGCAACACGTCGCTTGGCTGAGATGTCGGATGCTGATTTAAAAAAGATTGCACAACAGCTGCATCAGTGGTTGATTTATCCCAGTGGCACCCAAGGCTATAAAAAGGCCGAAGTCATGCGCGGTGGCGTCGATACCGCCGGATTAAATCAACGCTCTCTAGAAAGCACACGCCATCCGGGCTTGCATTTCATTGGTGAAGTGGTGGATGTCACTGGCTGGTTGGGAGGTTATAACTTCCAGTGGGCTTGGGCGTCGGCCGTGTCTTGTGCACGCTCGATTGCCATGGCTGACAAAGGTGTGACGCTCTGATGGCTGTTGCATCTTTGTCATGAATCGGCTTTCATGAGAAATCATGCGTTTGATTTTTCTTGAGCATTCGAAAACTTTCGCGTAATCTTCGCTCATCATGTGTTTGTCTGATGCGGGAGAGAGCTTCACGTTTCAAGTGAAGTCACCGAAGGCGCAACTAGCCCGTAAATCGCTCAGGTACCCTGTACCGTTTCAGATATCTGCCAGGTTGTCCTAGCAGACACAGACTCTGGAGAGACTCGTTTAGACGCGAGCGCCGAAGGTGCAGACTGATCCAATAAGATCAGGCAACTCTCAGGCAAAAGGACAGGGGGGCGCATCCACAATGTTCGCATTGTGGCCCTGCCGATAACCCACGACGGAGCCCAGAGAATCATGGACAGTCAATTAAAACGAACCCCTTTGTTTGAGGCGCACCGTCAGGCGGGTGCCCGTTTGATGGAGTTTGGTAGCTGGGAAATGCCTGTTCACTACGGTTCTCAGATTGAAGAGCACCATGCGGTGCGTCAGCGATCAGGTATCTTTGATGTGTCCCATATGCTGGCCGTTGATGTGCAGGGAACTCAAGCGCGTGAGTACTTACGCCAGCTGCTCGCCAATGATATTGATCGTGTTCGTCACGATGGGCAAGCCATTTATACCTGCATGCTCAATGCGCAAGGTGGTGTGGTGGATGACCTCATCGTGTCACGCATCGAAAACCAACCTTGGCGTCTGGTTCTGAACGCGGGTTGCGCTGACAAAGACCTTGCATGGATGCAATCTCTGGCACAAGATTACGACGTGCAAGTGATTCCTAGACATGATTTGGCGATGGTGGCTATTCAGGGACCCCAAGCCAAAGCAGCCCTGATGCAGGTGCGCCCAGCGTGGCAAACGGTTCTGGAGGGGTTGCCACGTTTCACTGCAGCACAGATCGGTGATACCCAAGTGTCTCGAACAGGCTATACCGGCGAAGACGGCTATGAAGTGGCTTTGCCGGCTTCCGAGGTACAAGCCCTTTGGGATGATTTAATCGCAGCGCAAGTGCAGCCTTGTGGACTGGGTGCCCGTGACACACTGCGTTTGGAAGCGGGTCTGCCTTTGTATGGTCATGAGATGACTGAGACTGTGTTGCCAGTCAATGCAGGTTTGCAATGGACAGTGTGTTTGCGTGATGCAGAACGCGACTTTACAGGTCGACAAGCCGTTGAAACAACACCGCAGAGTGCCCAGCTGATGGGGTTGGTATTACAAGCACGTGGTGTGATGCGCGCTGAGATGCTTGTTAAAACGGAATTTGGGCCCGGCGAGGTGACTAGTGGCACAATGTCACCAACGTTAGGTGTGTCTGTCGCAATGGCACGATTGCCATTAGAGTGTAAAGCAGGGGATGCCGTGACTGTAGAAATTCGTGGTCAGGCGGTACCTGCAGTCATTTGCGCTTTACCGTTTGTCAGAAACGGTAAAGCGCAAATGACAATCAAATCATAAAGACTAAATAAAACAGGAGTTTTTCTGGATGAATATTCCAAACGATCGTAAATATGTGGCAACTCATGAGTGGATTGTGATTGAAGATGATTTGATTTTGGTGGGAATCACTGATCCTGCTCAGGATCAGCTTGGCGATCTGGTGTTTGTCGGTGATGTGCGTGTTGGGGTTCGCTTGCAAGCTGGCGAAACTGCTGCGGTTGTGGAGTCAGTGAAAGCGGCTTCCGATATTTATGCACCAGTGGATGGGGAGATTGTGGCCTTCAATACTGAACTGGATGCACAACCTGAACTGATTAATTCGGATCCCTACAACCAGTGGATTTTTAAACTGAAACCCAACAACTTGGCCGATGTGGATGGATTGCTGGACGCCGATGGTTACGGTGCAGTCGCGCACGAACATTGAATGTTGTTTGACGCAATGATGTTTTGATTGCGATCGGATTAGACAAATAGGTCTTTTTTAACGGAGGACGCGAGGGTCGCTTGTTCGGTGGTTCGCACACCAAGCTTCTCGCAAGCAGCTGATGAATCAACTACATGAATATGCGCCGTTTGTGAAGCGCCATATTGGGCCGTCTGAGACGGAGCAGAAGCAGATGTTAAATGCGCTTGGGGTTGATAGCTTGCAGGCTTTGATGGCGCAGGTCGTGCCAGAACAAATTAGGATGACAACATCGCTTGATTTGCCTGAACCTTTGGATGAGCCAGCTATGCTGGCACACATGCAGCAGCTGGCCGATCGTAATCAAGTGTTTCGTCACTATATTGGGCAAGGCTACTACGGCACGCATATGCCCAATGTGGTGTTGCGTAATGTGCTGGAGAATCCTGCTTGGTATACCGCTTATACACCTTATCAAGCTGAGATCTCGCAGGGCCGTCTTGAAGCGATTCTGAATTTTCAGACCATGGTGGCTGAGCTCACTGGTATGGAAATTGCGAATGCCTCTTTGCTAGATGAAGCGACGGCGTGTGCAGAAGGTATGGGCATGGCTTGGCGCATGACCGGACAAAAGCGCTCAACCTTTTTAGTGTCTGAACACTGCCATCCCCAAACCATTGAGGTTTTACGCACACGAGCCAAAGGCTTGGGTATTACCTTGGTTGTGGCCGATGATGCGCAATTGATGCAAGCAGACGTCGATTGCTTTGGAGTGCTGCTCCAATATCCCCATTCACTTGGTCGTGTGTGTGATGATCGGGCTTTGGTCGAGTCACTGAAAGCGCGTGACATCGCGGTGGTGTGTGCGACAGACTTGTTGGCATTGAATTTGTTAACCCCGCCCGGCCACTGGGGTGTGGATATCGTCGTCGGCTCTGCGCAGCGTTTTGGTGTGCCTTTAGGGTACGGTGGACCGCATGCAGCCTTTATGGCTTGTCGGGATGCGCATAAGCGGCATATGCCCGGTCGTTTGGTGGGCGTGTCCCGAGATGCGACCGGTGCGCCTGCGTTGCGACTGGCATTACAGACGCGTGAGCAACATATTCGTCGAGAGAAAGCGACTTCTAATATTTGCACGGCACAAGTCTTGTTGGCTGTGCTCGCAGGTTTGTATGCGGTCTGGCATGGTCCGCAGGGGCTTAAAGCCATTGCGACTCGAGTCCATGCGTTCACGGCTCGATTACATCACGCGCTCACCTCGTTAGGTTTTGAGGTGGTTAACAGCAGTTATTTTGACACCTTGCATATTCATACGGGTGAGCAAACAGAACGCTTGCGTGCATTAGCACTTAAACAAGGTATTAACTTGCGTTATGTTGATGCGGCGCATGTGGCGATTTCGCTTGATGAGACGGTCACGCAAGCTGATTGGACGCAACTGTGTGCGCTCTTTGAAACATTGGCCAATACGCAGGCCAAACAGTCTGGCGATACCCTTGATAGTGCAATTCCAGTCGCATTGCGCCGTGAAGGTGCTGCGTTGACACATCCGATATTTGAGCGTATATGTTCTGAGACGGACATGTTGCGGTATTTGCGTCGTTTGGCAGACATGGATCTGGCTTTAGATCGTACGATGATCCCACTGGGTTCTTGCACGATGAAGCTCAATGCCACGGTCGAGATGATCCCGATTACTTGGCCGCAGTTTGCAAACATACACCCGTTTGCTCCTGCAGAGCAGGTACAAGGTTATGCCGCACTGATTGAAGGTTTGTCACGCGATTTATGTGAAATTACAGGCTATGACGCCATTAGTTTGCAGCCGAACTCAGGTGCGCAAGGTGAATATGCGGGATTATTAGCAATTCGCGCGTTTCATGAGGCCAATGGGCAGTCTGAGCGCAATATTTGCTTGATTCCATCGTCTGCACACGGGACTAACCCAGCGTCTGCTCACATGGTCGGTATGGATGTCATGGTGGTGCAGGCAGACGCCCAAGGGAACGTGGATGTCGAAGACCTGAAGCGTTGCATCGAGCGTGCAGATGAGCGTCTAGGTGCGCTCATGATTACCTATCCATCAACGCATGGTGTGTTTGAACAATCGATCGACACAATTTGTGCACTGATTCATGACGCCGGCGGTCAGGTTTACCTAGATGGCGCAAACATGAACGCCATGGTTGGTCTAGCCAGACCAGGCAAGTTCGGTGCGGATGTGTCGCATTTAAATCTACATAAAACATTTTGTATCCCGCACGGTGGTGGTGGACCCGGAATCGGCCCCGTGGCTGTGCGAGCCCATCTGGCGCCTTATTTACCCGGTGTGGTGAGTGAGCAGGGCTGGTGTCAGAAATCCCAAGCTGTGGGTCCTGTTAGTGCTGCACCGTTTGGTTCAGCGAGCATACTGCCCATCTCATATGCCTATATCCGTTTGATGGGGGCACAAGGTTTACGCAGCGCCAGTGAAATTGCAGTTTTGAATGCAAATTATCTGGCAGCTCGCTTAGGAGAACATTATCCTGTGCTCTATACCGGGCAATCTGGGCGTGTGGCGCACGAATGTATTCTCGATATCAGACCGATCAAAGCGCAAACAGGGATTGATGCGCAAGATGTTGCCAAACGACTGATGGACTTTGGATTTCATGCGCCGACGATGTCATTCCCAGTTCCAGATACGCTGATGGTTGAACCGACAGAGTCTGAGAACTTGGCTGAATTAGAGCGTTTTATCGAAGCGATGGTCACAATCCGCCAGGAGATTCGGGCAGTAGAAGCGGGTGAGGTTAGTCTTGAGGATAGTATCGTGCGTCAGGCGCCGCATACCGCCTCGATGCTTTTGACATCGGAATGGACGCGACCCTATTCACGAGAAGAGGCCGCGTTCCCGGTGGCTTCGCTACGTGCGAACAAGTATTGGCCACCGGTTGCACGAATTGACAATGCTTGGGGCGATCGCAATCTGATCTGCACATGCCCGCCGCTTCAGGATGATTTTGAAGAGATACGGTCGTAAGTCACAAAGTCGTAAGACAGGCCGTTTTCTGGTGGTTGTGCCTGTCTTGAGGTTTCTCGCCACTGATCGGGTGTCAGTGGCGGGAAGAACGCGTCGCCTTCAAACTCAGCCTGAACTTCAGTGGCAATAACTTGATCGGTCCATGGAAGTGCTTGCTCATAGATTTGAGCGCCTCCGATGATGCAGATCACGGGCACATCTTGTAACTGCGCCAACGCGTCTTCGAGTGAGCTAAAAACGGTTGCACCTTCGAATTGCACGCCTTTCTGTCGGGTGAGTACGATGTTCTGACGTCCGGGCAGGGGTCTGCCTAGAGACTCCCAAGTTTTACGACCCATGATGATAGGGTGACCCAACGTCTGACGCTTAAAATGCTGCAAATCACCCGGTAGGCGCCAAATCAACGTGTTGTCTTTGCCAATGACGCGGTTTTGGCTATAAGCCACAACCATGCGAACTTCTGGGGTGTGTGGGCTTGTAGCCGAGGTTGAAGACATGTCGGTACTCATACGGCAACCGGCGCTTTAATGTGCGGATGACACTGGTAGTCTTCGATGACAAAGTCTTCCAGCTCATACTCAAAGATTGAAGCGGGTTTGCGCTCAATTTTAAGGGTTGGGAACGGATAGGGTGTGCGTGACAACTGCTCGCGTGCCTGTTCCAGATGATTGCTATAAAGATGGCAATCACCGCCTGTCCAGATGAAGTCGCCCGGTTCTAAATCGCACTGTTGAGCCACCATGTGGGTTAACAGCGCGTAACTAGCAATGTTAAATGGCACACCTAAAAAGACATCGGCGCTACGCTGATAAAGCTGGCATGACAGCCGGCCATCGGCCACATAAAACTGAAAAAACGCGTGACACGGTGGCAAGGCCATTTCATCAATGAGCCCGACATTCCAAGCGGAGACAATGAGACGACGAGAATCTGGGTTGCTACGGATTTGTTCGATGACTTGGCTGATCTGATCAATCTGTTGACCATCAGGTGTCGGCCAAGAACGCCATTGCACTCCATAAATGGGACCCAGATCGCCATCTTCACGCGCCCATTCATCCCAAATGGTGACATTGCGGTCTTGAAGCCACTTCACATTTGAGTCGCCCCGTAAAAACCACAAAAGCTCCACAAAAATACTGCGTGTGTGAAGCTTTTTAGTGGTGATTAACGGAAAACCTTTAGACAGGTCAAAACGCATCTGATGACCGAAGACGGACAGAGTACCTGTGCCTGTACGGTCTGTTTTTTCTGTGCCATGGTTCAGAACATGGCGCATTAGGTTTTCATATTCGAGATTCATTCTGCGGGTACCGTGGATTCATCAATGACTTCGGCAGACCAAGAGAGCTCAGCTGTTTTACCAAGCATAGCGGTGGCTGAGCAATATTTGTCATAAGACAGTTTGACTGCACGCTCAACGACACGCAGCGGTATATTGCGTCCTGTGACCGTGAAGTGCATATTGATTTTGGTAAAAACCTTGGGCTCAGTGGTTGCACGCTCGCTGGTGATTTTGACGGTGCAGCCGGTGACATCATGACGTCCACGTTGCAGAATTAACACGACATCAAAAGAGCTGCAGCCGCCAGCGCCAGCCAGCATCATTTCCATAGGACGGGGTGCGCGGTTATGGCCGCCCGCTTCGGGAGCGCCGTCCATAGCGAGGGTGTGGCCAGAACCGGTTGTGGTCCAAAACGTCATCGTGTCGGGACCAGCCCATTGCACTGTGCATTCCATTCTTTCTCTCCGCGAAGGTATGAAGGTATAGCGAACATCATAAACGATGGCACGAAAAACACCTAAAAGATCAATGACATTCTCAGTGTTTTGTGAGTACCGTTGCTGAGTGCTCAAAGCGGCCAAAAGACCTTGGTCGGCTATCCATTACAATGGGCATATGCACGCAGGCTGTTGTTTCGTGACGGTTCAATCCTGCGTGAGCTTGTGAATGAGGAGGATGTGCCATGGAAACTCAGAGAGACTACGTGATTCGACGCCGTTATTCGCCTTTTGAGCGTGTGGTGGGTGAGGTGGCAGCGGCACTGACTGTGCTATCAGGAACTGCGCAAGCGAATCGGCCCAATCCGGCGGGTCCGATGACCGAAGAAGCCGATGCGGGTCTACGTGACTTTGATCGCCGGCATGCGGCGGGTTTGATGCGGGTGAATCATGTGGGTGAAATTTGTGCGCAAGCCTTGTATCGGGGACAAGCGTTTATGGCCAAACGTGAACCGACACGCAATTTATTGTTAGAAGCGGCCAGTGAAGAGGTGGATCACCTTGTGTGGTGTGAGGATAGACTTAAAGAACTCGATAGTCGCACAAGTTACCTTAAACCGTTCTGGTATGCCGGTTCTTTTGCGATGGGCCTAGCGGCGAGTGCGGCGTCTGAACGTTACAACTTAGGTTTCATGGCGGAAACTGAACGACAGGTCGAGGCTCATTTAGATCAGCACCTGGAAGAATTACCGGTCAATGACGAGCGATCGCGCAAGATTGTGGAACAGATGCGTGATGATGAGGTAGAGCACCGAAAAACTGCACAACGTCATGGTGCTGCACGTTTGATGGATCCAATTCCCTCTTTGATGAAGCTAACCTCTCGTGTAATGACGTCAACCGCCTACTGGGTTTGATGTTTTGTTGCGATGCAGCAGGATGATGAATGTTGCATAAACACACACACTGTCGAGAGTTTTCAGAAAAAATCTTGCGTTGCACAAAAAAGCTTGTTATAGTTCGTTTAAGCCTGATGGCTGATCTGGTTTGGGTTGCTAGGAAACGTTTCGATGAACGCGAAAACGATGCGCTTCAAATTCAGAAAACCTGTAAAGGTTGTTGTTTCAGCAAAGTTGTCTCCTCCACCCTCCTCCTTTGGTGGATTTGGCCCGAAATCCTAGATTTCGGGCTTTTTTTTACCCGCAATTTGATCAGAAAACCTCTAGGGGACGATTTCACGTCCCGCTCTTTTGGTTAAAACTATCTAATCACACAAACCGAGTTGTTGTAGCCAGTGGGCGGTTGAGGTGTCCACAGCATCTAGGACAGCAGTATCTCGGTTCACCATTTGTCGAGCGAGGTGTTTACCAAACTCGACACCCCATTGGTCAAATGGATTGATTCCCCACAGCACTGCTTGTGCAAAGACTTTGTGCTCATACAGGGCCAGTAAGGCACCCAAAGCATGTGCTTTGAGGTCTGGTAAGACGATGAGTGTCGAAGGTCGTCTGCCGGGATGGATCAGATGGGGGGCGAGTGCTTCAATCTCTTGAGTAGACAGTTTGGTTTGTTGTGACAGTTGCTGGCGTGCTTGTTCGAGTGATTGACCTTTCCAGAGAGCGGCCCTTTGTGCAAGACAGTTTCCTAGTAATTGTTGATGGTGGCTGTCGTGGCCAGACTCGGCATGACGTCGAATAATAAAGTCGACTGGTGCGCCGCGTTGATCTTGGTGCAACCACTGGAAAAAGGTATGTTGGCTATCTGTGCCTGGCATGCCCCACACGGCAGGGCTGATGTTCATGCGTATAAAGCGATTGTCGCGATCAACGAATTTGCCCAAAGACTCCATTTCGAGTTGTTGCAGCCACATTACAAAGCCAGCCAATCGAGCGTCATAAGGACAGATGACTTGTGAACTGTAGTTCAGGGCGGTGGTGTTGACGAGACTGCTCAATGCCATTTGTACGGGTGCATTGACCAACGTGGGGGTTTCCAGAAAATGCGTGTCCATGTCACGCGCACCGCGTAAAAGGTCTGAAAAAGTTTGCCAACCCAGTGCGAGTGCCAGTGACAAGCCAATACTGGACCAGACGGAATATCGTCCGCCGACCCAATCCCAGAACTCAAAAATATGCTCAGATGCAATGCCAAATGTTTGAGCGGCTTGTGGGTTGGCGGTTAGCGCAATGGTTTGTTTCAGTGGGTCTTGAACACCACCATCTCGCATCCACTGTAAAGCGCGTTTGGCATTGGTCAGTGCTTCGAGCGTAGTGAAAGATTTAGAGGCGATGACTAACAAAGTATCGTGAGGATTCAGCCCATCCAGAGCCGCTGTAATGGCTTGTGCATCGATATTGGCAGCAAATCGCAAAGTGCGCCGGGTGCGTTGTCCGCGCAGGGCTTCCCAAACCATACGAGGCCCCCAGTCACTACCACCAATGCCAAGGTGCACAATGTTGGTGTATTGATTGCGCTGATTGCTTTGCTCTACAAACGCCGCCATTTTCTGGAGGGAGGTTTGAACGAGTTGCTGGATCGCTTCGGGGGCTCGGCTACCTCGCAGGGCCGTGTGCATGGCGCCACGGTTTTCTGTCCAGTTAATTAGCGCGCCATCAAAGAGCTCATCGCGTTTGCGCTCAAAGTCACAAGATTGGAGTAATTGCTCACTGGCTGTGATGAGTTCGGGCGTATGAATTTGCAGACTCAGATCAATCTCTAATCCCGCTGCCGAAAGAATTCGGGTGGACGGATTGGCCACTGTGGTGGCTGCTTGTGCGGCATTGAAAAACTCATGCCATGCGGGTGAGATTGAGAGTGATCCGGACATGGGGCGCTCGCAGAAAACTGTTGGTTGTATTTAAAAAGGTAATAGGGCGTTGGGAATTAGACGTTTTAGTTTTTGACGAAAGACATCCTGAACGCGCTCGAGTGCTTCAGGCGTATCCCCTTCAAACCGTAAAACAATCACAGGCGTTGTGTTCGAAGCGCGGGCTAGGCCAAAGCCATCGTTGTAATCAGCACGCACGCCATCGATTGTGGTGAGCTGTGCGCTCACGAAATCGGTATCGGCCTGCAGTGCCTCAATGACGCGTGCAGGTTCGCCTTCTTGCATTTCGATTTTTAATTCTGGTGTCGAGTAAGCGTTGGGCAAAGATTCAAGGACTTGGCTCGCATCCGGATGGCGGCTGAGGATCTCTAGTAATCGTGCACCTGTGTATAGCCCATCATCAAAACCAAACCACCGCTCTTGAAAGAAAATGTGCCCACTCATTTCACCTGCGAGCGGTGCGCCAGTCTCTTTAAGTTTAGCTTTGATGAGTGAGTGACCTGTGCGCCACATTGTGGCTTTGCCGCCTGCTTGCTCAATGGCTACGGCAAGTTGGCGTGAGCATTTGACGTCAAACAGGATTTCACAGCCAGGATGACGCGAAATAATGTCTTGAGCAAACAAAATCATTTGTCGATCGGGCCAGATGATTTCACCAGAACGGGTGACCACACCGAGTCGGTCACCATCGCCGTCAAAAGCTAGCCCTAAATCGCAATCATGCGTTTGTACAGCTGCAATCAAGTCTTGCAGATTGTCAGGGTCTGCGGGGTCGGGATGGTGGTTTGGAAATGTCCCATCGACTTCACAAAAGAGTTCGATGACTTCGCAGCCTAGCTGACGAAACAACGTAGGTGCAATACTGCCGGCTACGCCATTGCCACAATCGACGGCGATGCGCATTGGACGTGCGAGTTTAATGTCTTGGGTGATGGTCTCTAGGTAAGGCGTGACTGCATCGTAAACACGACTCTGACCCAGAGTGCCGGCAGGCGTGGTGCCTTGTTGCATGCGCTTTAATAAGTCTTGAATGCTGTCGCCATATAGTGTGACGCCAGCTACCATCATTTTAAAACCGTTGTATTGGGGTGGGTTGTGACTGCCCGTGATCGCAACGCCTGTGCCAGCTCCGCATGTGTGAGCGGCGTAATAAACAAGCGGTGTTGGGACCTGCCCGATGTCTAGGGTGTCTAGGCCGCCCTCATGAATACCTTGTGCAAGCGCTTGACTCAACGATGGGCTACTGAGGCGTCCGTCATAGCCAATCACCACCGATTTAACGCCAGCTTCCCGAGCTTTGGCCGCGAGTGCTTGACCTAATCGTCGCGCAAAATCAGCATTAAGTTCATCAGGCACAATGCCGCGGATGTCATATGCTTTAAAAACATGATTCGGTAAAACGTTTACTGGAGGAGTTTGCATAGCGTAAAGTACCCGTTTAGAGATATGTTGCAGAGCCTGACTTCGGGGGTATTATGGCAGAGTAGCACCTGCTTGTTGCGGAATGAACGCGACAGCCCGAGTTTTGGTGATGAGAAAAATGAGATTGTGTACATATCTAACAGCGCGAAAGCGACTAAAGAAACGTTGAACAGGAGTGTTGGGTTGAAAACAAAATTACAGGCGATTGTGGGCGCAGAACATGTACTGACCGGCGAAGAGGCAGCGCCGTATCTGATTGATTGGCGCAAGCGCTATGTGGGTAAGGCATTGGCAGTCGTACGACCTGCAAATACGGAAGAAGTCGCGCAAGTGGTCAAACTTTGTTATGACAACGATATACCGATTGTCACAGTTGGTGGTAATACCGGAATGTGTGGTGCGGCGACGCCCGATGACTCTGGGACAGCGGTGATGATCTCGACTGGTCGTTTAAACCGGATACGAGAAATCGATACCGCCAACGATACGATCACAGTCGAAGCCGGGTACGTGCTTCAGAATTTGCAAGAAGCGGCTCGCGAAGCAGGGCGTTTGTTTCCATTGAGTCTGGCTGCTGAAGGTAGCTGCACCATTGGTGGAAACTTGGCAACGAACGCAGGGGGTACTCAGGTATTACGTTATGGCAATACACGGGATTTGGCGCTTGGGCTTGAAGTCGTGACTGCTCAAGGTGAAATCTGGCACGGTTTGCGCGGTTTGCGTAAGAACAATACGGGGTATGACCTTCGTGACCTATATATCGGTAGTGAGGGCACGTTAGGCATTATCACCGCTGCAACACTCAAGCTATATCCATTGCCAGTCGCTCAACGCACAGCCATGCTGGCGTTTAACAACCTGACTGATGCCGTGACCATGTTGTCGCGGGCACGCGCTGGTTTTGGGGCGGCACTGACCGGTTTTGAAGTGATGGCGGGCGATGTATTGAAAGCGGTGGTCGAGTGCTTCCCCGATCAGCGTTTGCCGTTTGAGTCAGAATCACGCGATGCGCCTTGGTTTGCTTTGCTAGAGCTTTCAGACAGTGAAAGTGCTGAACATGCGCAAGCACGTTTTGAAGAAGTCTTGGGGCAAGCCATTGAAGATGGTGTGGTGATTGATGCGGCGATTGCGGAATCCGTGAGTCAGAGTAAGGCACTGTGGCACTTGCGTGAAAGCATTCCGTTGACTGAGGCTGGGATGGGTAAAAGCGTGAAACACGATATTTCAGTTCCGATTTCGCGTATTGCCGAGTTTGTGGAAACAACAAACGCGATCCTGCAAGCACAATTTCCGGGTGTTAAAAACATCGTGTTTGGGCATTTGGGCGACGGTAACCTCCACTACAACGTGGGCGCATCACCTGAGCATTCGGATGATGAGTTCCTTGCGCAGCAAAGTGCGGTTTACAAAATAGTTCATGACCGAGTGCACGAATTTGGCGGTTCGATTAGTGCGGAACACGGTATTGGACAAATGAAGGTTGAGGAAATGCCGCGTTATAAAGATCCAGTCGAGCTAGCCCTCATGTGGTCAATCAAAGATGCACTGGATCCAAAAGGTTTGATGAACCCAGGCAAAGTGCTGTTGCGTTAAGCCGTTGCGTTAATTTGTTGCATTAGGGTGCCGACTTCCGAGTGCGCGGTCGGCGCTGACATTTTGGGCAAAAGTAAGTGGCTCGTTGATTCTGGACAATGCGTTGGATTTTTGTCCCGCATTGCGGGCAGGGCTCGTCGGCTTTGCCGTAAACCGCGGCGTGCAGCTCAAAATAAGCACCTGGTTGTGCATTGGGGTTCATGTAATCACGTAGGGTCGATCCCCCACTTGTTAAAGCCGCTTCTAGGGTTTGATTGATGGCGTTAAAGAGCCGTGTTGCTTGTGGACGTGTTAAGTTTTGTGCAAGTGTTTCAGGGTGAATACGGGCTCTGAATAAGCTTTCGCTGGCGTAGATGTTGCCCACACCGACAACGATTTTGCCATTGAGCAACGATTGTTTGATGTGAATGCGTTGATTGCGGGTCTGGTCGTATAAGAGTTTGGCGGTGAATTCCGAACCCATCGGTTCAACACCTAGATTCTTTAAAAGTGGGTGTGACAAAATGTCACCATCCTCAATCGGATGCCAAAGGACTGCACCAAAACGTCGTGGATCATGTAGTCTTAAGACTTGTCCACCTTCAAACGTCCACTCGACATGGTCATGCAGATTCCAGAAACTGTCCGCTTGGACGCGTCGAATCGAGCCAGACATGCCAAGATGGATAATGATCGTGCCATTAGGAAACGACCAGAGCAAGTATTTGGCACGTCTGCCGACGGCCAGAAGTGGCTGATCGATAACGACTTGTGGAAGTTCGTCCGGAATAGGCCAGCGAAATCGTCGCTCGCGAATTTGCATCGTTTGGAGCGTTCGGTTCAGAATAACGGGCTCAATTCCGCGTCGGGTTGTTTCAACTTCTGGTAACTCGGGCATGCGTGGGTGCTAAGATTTGGGATCGACTAGGTTGTGGCTTTATTGTGCCACCAAAGGGGCTGGACTGTGCAAATGAAACCTCTGTCATTGCGTTTGACCAAAGAGTGGCGTGTGCGCACGCAAAAAATGTTGTGGGCCGCTTTGGCCGCATTGGCTACGAGTGCATGCGCGGCACCGTCCGCACCAGCAGCCGGAGATGCGGTGGAATTGCGTGAGCCCGAGCCACAAAACGAAGTGATTGAGTTGCGTCAGGGCGAATTGCCGAACGTGACTCTGACAGCCGATGTGCTTTATCGTTTGCTGGTCTCGGATTTTGCATTACATCGAGGCGCGATTAAGCCTGCGGCAGATACGAGTCTAGAACTTGCGCGTTATACAACCGACCCGAGATTGGCACAGCGTGCACTTGAGCTGTACATGCTGATGAATCAGTATCAGGGTGCGCTTCATGCGGTGAATGTCTGGTTGGATTCAGAGCCGAATAATGAAGAAGCACAATCAATGCGTCTGGCGTTGATGGCTGCATTGGATCAGACAGAGGGTCTTGACGACGCGTTGGTTGAGTATGTCAAAAAACAACCCGATAAGACGCAAGCCTTAGCGCAGGTGATGGGTATTCTGGGGCGCATGGAGGATCGGCAGAAAGCACTCGACCTCATTGAGCAGGTGATTGATCGCAGTGGGCAGAAAAAAACCATGGTGGCCGAGATGGCACTTGCCGATATGGCACAAGCGGCAGGCCATGATCAAGAGGCTTCTGAGCATGCGCGCAAGGCGCTCGCACGGGATCCCAATTCAGAAGATGCTGCTATGCGTGTACTGGATTATGGATTTGTAGTGGATCCGACCGATGCAATTAAGCGTGCACAGACGTTTATCAAAAAACATCCCGATTCGCGACGTTTGCGCATGATGCTGGTGGGCAGACTGGCCGAAGCGGACAATATTGACGGTGCGATCGCAGAACTTAAAGCCATGTCTGCACAGTTCCCGGAAGATTTTGATTTGTTGTTTGTGCGGGCGCAATTTGCATTCCAAGTCAATCGCCTCGATGAGGCAAACCAATTGCTCAACGAATTTGTTGAGGTGCAAAAACAACGGAAAACCTCGGTGGCAGAAGGTGCTTCGGATGCGTCTGCAGCACTCGATGATGCGTACACATTGATGGCAGCGATTGCACAAAGACAGGGGGAGCCTGATCGTGCCATTGAGCTACTGGGTCGTATTGAAAATCCAGAAGCTTTGTTTGAGACACGCTTGCGTCAAGCCAAAATTCGTGCAGATAGCGGCAAGGTGGATGAAGCTGTGCGCATGATTGATGCCTTGCATCCCGCAGATTCTGATGAGCATCTCATTGGGGTGTTGACTCTAACTCAGATTTTGCGACAGGCAGATCGGTCCGATGAGGCGATTGAGCGCTTAATTGAAGCGGATCAGTTGTTGCGTGATTCAATTGAGGTCAAGTATGAGCTTGGCATGATGTATGCAGCACAGGATGATCTGGATAACATGGAGCGTTATTTGCGCGAAGTGATTGATTTGGATCCGGATTATGCGCATGCTTTAAATGCACTGGGTTATGTGTTGGCAGACCGTAATCTTCGCTTAGATGAGGCGTACTCTTTGATTTCTCGTGCTCATCAATTGTTGCCGCAAGACCCGTTCATCATGGATAGCTTAGGTTGGGTTAAATATCGGCAGGGTGATTTGGTGCAGGCCCGTGCGTTTTTAGAACAAGCTTATGCGATTCAACCACAGGCAGAAATTTCTGCGCACTTGGGTGAAGTGCTCTGGGAAATGGATAAGCAGAACCAGGCACGCGAGATTTGGGAGGCCGGATTGGTGCTAGAGCCTGAAAACGATGTGCTGCAAGAAACGATGCAGCGTTATCTGAATGGTCAGTAAAGTGCGTCACGCTCTGTATACACCGGCACGGCTGATTGCTGAGGTGATGAGGCGTTTGTCGAATTCGCTGTTTGCACTTCGTCATGTCTGGAAAATGATTCTCTTGGCGACTCTGGCTTTATTGACCGCCTGTACGACCACGCAGCAGATGATGGTGCCCGATGCGGTGCAGTTTGCCCGTAGCGGTCGGTTTGTGGTGCAGGTGCAAGGCGTGGATAACGCACAGGCAGTGAGCGGAGGATTTGATTGGCAGTCCTACGGTGCTGGGGTGTGGCAATTAAGCTTGCGCAGTCCTCTGGGTGCTGTACTTGCACGCCTAAACGCCAGCCCAGGTCAAGTGGTGCTAGAACGTCCAGGTGAGATGCCGCAGCGGGCTGATCGCGCTTCTGATTTGTTGCGCGCGTTGTTTGCGGCTCAAGTACCAGTCGATGCGATGGTCGACTGGATTGAAGGCAAAGCACCGGCCAATAGTCAGGCGCGTGTGGTGGCGCGCCATGCGCAGGGTCAGATCGAAGTGTTAGAGCAAAGCGGTTGGACCATTCGTTTAGAGCGCTATGACGCATTGGGCCCGCGCTTAATTGAAATAACCGGCCGAGATGATGGACGCGATGTCACCGTGCGTCTTGTCGTTGATAGTCAATGAGTCACAAAATGGTTTTGTATGATTTGTCGGCTCCGGCCAAATTGAACTTGTTTTTACATGTCGTTGGGCGCAGAGCGGATGGCTATCATGAGTTGCAGAGCCTGTTTCGACTCATCACCTTGTCCGATAGCGTGACCGTTGAGTTGCGATTGGATGGACAAATTAGCCGTGAAGGTGAGTTGCTTGACCAGGTCGCAGAAGAGGCCGATCTGACAATGAGAGCAGCGCATGCCTTGCGCGCGGCGACTGGTACGGTGCTTGGGGCGCATATTCATGTCTTGAAACGAATTCCGAGTGGTGCGGGTTTGGGCGGCGGCTCTAGTGATGCAGCAACGGTCTTATTGGCGTTGAATAAGCTTTGGCGAACTGGCCTGAGCCGAGAAACGTTGATGTCGATAGGTGCCAGACTTGGGGCCGATGTGCCGTTTTTTATCTTTGGGCAGACTGGGTTTGTGCAAGGTGTTGGTGAAAAAATCGTTAAATCTCGGCTGCCAGAATGTAGTTATCTGTTGTTTAAACCACACATCAGCATTTCGACTGCGACGGTGTTTCAGGACGAGCGCTTGACAAGAGATACAAAATCAATCAAAATTATGGACTTTTCTGGTTGTAAACGATTTGTCGCGACCGATACGAAGTCTGAGAAAATATTAGGCTTTGGGCGCAACGATCTAGAAGCAGTGGTTCTTAAGCAGCATGTGGCAGTTAGTCAGTTGAAAAATCAGCTGAGTCAGTGGGGGTTTTCCACACGAATGACAGGATCAGGATCTTGTCTTTTTAGTGAAAAAAACAACCCTGAGAGCGCACAGTTTGCATTTAAGGAATTGCTCGTTAAAATACAGGCAGAAAACGCGGCATCCAACCGTGAGTTTAGTGATGTGCTTGAGTCAGTTTATGTTTGTGACGGACTAGATCAGCATCCACTTTATGATTGGGTGTAAACCTTGTTGGGGAGTAGCCAAGTCGGTTAAGGCACCGGATTTTGATTCCGGCATGCGAGGGTTCGAATCCTTCCTCCCCAGCCATACTAATTTTAAGCTGTTGAACAATCCGGAATGTCAGGTGTAGTTCAGCAGCTTTTGTCTTTTTTACGTGAGCGACTTTCATCATGTCCTCTGAAAGTTTCATGATCTTCACGGGTACAGCCAACCCACGATTGGCTGTTGATGTTGTAAACCATCTCGATATGTCGTTGGGGAAAATGACCGTCGGTCGTTTCTCAGATGGCGAAGTCATGGCAGAGATCAATGAAAATGTCCGTGGCAAGGATGTTTTTGTATTGCAACCAACCTGTGCGCCAACAAACGACAACCTGATGGAAATCATGGTGATGGTCGATGCATTACGTCGCGCCTCTGCGGGTCGTATCACAGCAGCAATTCCCTACTTTGGTTATGCCCGTCAGGACAGACGATCCCGTTCTGCCCGTGTGGCCATTTCAGCCAAGGTCGTGGCTAATATGTTGCAGGTGGTGGGTGTTGACCGTGTACTGACCATGGATTTACACGCTGACCAGATTCAGGGCTTTTTTGATATCCCCGTGGATAACATTTACGCAGGTCCCATTTTGTTGGGGGACATCTGGCGTCGGAACTTGAAAGATCTGGTGGTGGTGTCGCCTGATATCGGTGGTGTTGTCCGGGCCCGTGCGCTGGCTAAACAATTGGAAGTGGATCTGGCCATTATTGATAAGCGTCGTCCACGCGCCAATGTGTCCGAAGTCATGAACATCATCGGTGATGTGCAAGGCAGAACTTGCCTGATCATGGATGACATGGTGGATACCGCAGGTACGTTGTGTAAAGCCGCATCGGCTCTGAAAGAACAAGGTGCAGGGGCTGTCTATGCCTACTGTACACATGCCGTTCTGTCAGGTGGTGCCGTTGAGCGGGTGAATGAGTCTGAGCTGGATGAGCTTGTGGTGACGGATACGATCCCGTTGTCTGAAGAAGCGCAGGCTAGTGGTAGAATCCGTCAGCTGTCTTGCGCCGCCTTGTTAGGCGAAACGATTTTACGTATTTCACACGCCGAATCTGTCAGCTCATTATTTGTTGAATAACTAGGATCTGAGTGCATGCTGGTCGCGGCATGTGCTCGATGCTGGGTCTGAAGGCAGATCTGGCAAATTTCGGGTCGAGAAGACCTTTATTGGAGTATTTTTAAATGGAATTTACAGCAACCCAACGCGCCGTTCAGGGATCGAGTGCGAGCCGCCGCCTGCGTCGCGCCGGACGTGTGCCTGCGATCGTTTACGGTGGCACAGCACCAGCTTTAAACATTGAGCTTGATCACAACGAGATCTACCATGCACTGCGTAAAGATGCGTTTCATGCATCGATCCTGAGCATGTTGCTTGATGGCAAGAAAGAGCAAGTCATTCTGCGTAACGTGCAATGGCACCCCTACAAACAACTGGTTTTGCACGTTGACTTTCAGCGCATTAGCGCCAAACAAGCGATCAGCACCAAAGTGCCTCTGCAATTCATCAACGGTGACGAGTCACCTGCAGTCAAACTTGAATCTGCAGTGATCAGCCACGTGATGACCGAGTTGGAAATCGAATGTTTGCCAGCTGATCTGCCCGCATCGATCGAAGTGGATCTGGGTAACCTGACAGTCGGTGGCACAGTCAACTTGGCTGACATCGAATTGCCTGCAGGCGTGACCTACTTGTCACGTGGTGGTGATGAAAACCCACTGTTGGCTCAGGCTATCTTGCCAGCAGCTGCACGCGGTGCAGATGACGAAGATGTCGAAGCAGATGGGGATGAAGAAAGCACGGGTGAGGATTCTTCAGACGAGTCCTGATTCGCTGAATCAGTTGGGTTGTGTTTCTTTAGCGCAACCCAAGACCATCCCAGCCCCACTGACGATCTGTTGGTGGGGTTTTGTTTTTTTAGGGCAAACATGAGTGAAAGTCGAATTCGTTTAATCGTTGGTTTGGGTAATCCAGGCCCGGACTATGCGCAAACACGTCACAACGCGGGTTTTTGGGCGGTTGACCGTTGGGCGGATCGTTTAGGTGCTTCTTTACAACCCAATAAGAACTTTTTTGGTGAAGCAGGTTCGGCACGCCATCGGGGACAAGCGATTTGGTTGCTCAAGCCTCAGACCTTTATGAACCGGTCGGGTCAAAGCGTGTCGGCCTTAGCTAAATTCTACAAATTCAAACCAGAAGAAATCCTCGTTATTCATGATGAGTTGGATTTGCTACCCGGTCAGGTGCGTTTGAAGTTTGGCGGTGGCCATGCGGGCCACAATGGATTGCGTGATATTCAGTCCGCGCTGGGTGGCCCCGGGTTTTGGCGGTTACGCCTTGGGATCGGTCATCCGCGCAGCTTAGGCTTGCAACAAAACGTGGTGGATTTTGTATTACATAGACCTCGCCAAAGAGAATTAGAAGCGCTACTTAAAGCGATCGACCGTAGTGAACAAGTGATTGATCGGATTTTAGATTCGGAGATGGAGAAAGCCATGTCTGAATTGCACCGTGATACGCCGATGGCACAGGACGAGTCATGAATGGCCGAGAGGGTCAGAAGGCGCTGACCTGGGCTCAGCAGTGGCGATTGTTTATTCAATTTTGCCGACACCCACACCTTAATCCTCGTGTACGCCAGATCTCGACGGGTGCGGGTTGGTATCGGGATTGGGTAGCGGGTCCTATTTGGATGGATGCCTTGAAATGGGCCACGACGCTGTGGATCATCAATCTTTTTGTGATCGGACCTTTGGTGTTGATGGTCGCTGCCAAATCAGGGGCAACACATGCCATTAACCCAAAAGCCTTGCCGTGGTTTTTAGCCATATTTTGGGCTCCGTTTTTTGAAGAAATGCTGTTTCGATACGGTTTGCGCCGACCAGCAACAGTTATTTGGCTACTGCCATTGCTGGTTTTAGGTATCTGGCAGGGGGCTGGCTGGGTTCAGGTCATGCTTTTTGTGATGGCGCTGTTTCTGGTGTTTCGCACAGCCAAACAAACGGTGATGCCATCGCCCCGGGCACGTCGCTGGCTACGAATGTATCGAGCGCAGTTTTGGTGGATTTTTCATCTGGCGACTCTTTTATTTGCCGCCGTACATCTCTCAAACTTTACGTTCAGTAGTGTGCAGTGGTGGATGTTGCCGGCACTTGTTTTACCCCAATGGGTGACCGGCTTGGTGTTGGGCTGGTTTCGGGTGATGAAAGGAATCGGACCGGCGATCCTGTTGCATAGCTTATTTAACGCCGGTCCGATGGTGCTGGTCTGGTGGATGATGCGTTCTATGCCAGATTTGTCCTGAATCGGTTGTGTTCAGCCGTCTTGATGCAAGACACCATAGGTTTGCGCAAAGATGTCACGTAATTCGCGTTTAAGCACTTTACCAATCGGATTGCGTGGCAACTGATCAATAAAAACAATTTGTGACAAACGTTGCATTCGACCGAGACGCGCGTTCACCCACTGAAGCAACGTGTTTTCATCTAGATTGGAATTGGGCTTTAAAACGACATAACCGACAGGTGTTTCTCCCCAGCGTGTTGAGGCAACACCGATCACTGTGCACTCAAGCACATCAGGATGTTCGATGAGTTCTGCTTCAAGATCTTTTGGATAAATATTAAACCCGCCTGAAATCAACATGTCTTTTTTACGATCACCGAGAATGAGGAAACCATCCTCATCGAAACGACCGACATCACCTGTGCGAATGAATCGATGCCCATCACTGGAAAACCAGAACGCATCTCGGGTCTGTTCAGGCTGTCGATAGTATTGATTCATCATGGCCGCAGAGCGGCCCACGATCTCGCCGCTTTGACCTTGCGGCAATTCATTGCCCTCATCATCAATGATGCGGATGTCGCTGCCCGGTGCAACGCTGCCCACGGTGTGTAGTTTGTCTGGATGGTCGTGCGCATGGAGTTCACAACGGCCACCACCCTCAGTCATACCGTAGATTTCAATGAGTTTGCCTGGCCAGTGTTTCAGGGCGCGCGCCATGAGTTCGGGCGAGAAGGGGGCACTGGTGCTGGTTTTACACTGAAAACTCGTCAGATCGTATTGATCAAACGCTGGGTGATCTAAGATCCGCTGATATTGAATCGGTACCAAAATAGTGTGGGTTGCTCGGTATTGATGACAGAGCTCCAGAAAAGTTTGGGCATCGAACTTGTCCATGACAATGACCGTGGCACCGATGGCCAACGACGGCAAAACGGCAACGAGTGTCGTATTCGAATAAAGCGGGGTTGCGGTAATAACCACTGAATCAGGACGGTAGCCATTGATCCAGCCTCTTTGCGTATGAGACCAACGCATACCATGTGGTTGCACAATGCCTTTGGGGACACCTGTTGTGCCGGAGGAGTAAATCAGATTAAACGGCGTGTCTGGTTGGGGCTGATACGGTTCGGGCTCGGTGCCGGTGCGCAACCACTGTGACCAAGGAGTGGCCACGGAAGAATCATCAATGGCAATGCGGTGAAGATTGGCGTGATGGCGTTGCTCAGGCCAGGCTTGATCACAAGACTGGTCGAGAAATAACCATTGCGCTTGACTGTTGTCGAGCATGGCATCTAGATGAGCGGATTTTGCGGTGATTGGTAAGGGTGCCACGATACCACCTGCCCGGACAATCCCCATGTACAAAGCGACATAACGAACCGTGGAGGCGGCACAAATTGCCACAGCTTGCCCAGGTGTCAGTCCCTCGTGCTGTAACGTAGCTGCGATTGCATCAACTAGAGGGTCGAGCTCTCCGTAAGTGATCATGGTGTCGTTTTGACGGATAGCAGGATGCTCGGGGCGCGCAAGTGCGGCGAGCTTTAAAAGCTCAGGCAAAGCCTGAAAGTCATTTTCTAGACGATTTTCAATAGGCATCTTCATGGGCATGACGAATGAAACGACCTCTGTGGGTGAAGTTAAATTGAGCTTTGAGCAAGTTAACACGATGGCTGACTAGAAAAAGCAGCATGATCGTTACAAATGCCACATCTGATTCCCGTTCGTGAGGATTGCCTTGGTTACAATACAGCCATCAAAAATAATCTATGTGCGCCGTTCAATACGCGAAATGCCACGAATCTATATGAATTGTGTAATTTTGAGCGTCTGAGCGCAGTTCATCGGATGTGCCCACCTTCGAGTCAAGATGTGCATCTGATGTCGAATTTCCAAGGAAAATGAATGAGCTTGAAATGCGGTATTGTTGGCTTGCCTAACGTCGGTAAGTCCACTTTGTTTAATGCCCTGACCAAAGCAGGGATTGCGGCAGAGAACTATCCTTTTTGCACGATTGAACCCAACGTCGGGATTGTGGAAGTGCCCGATCCACGATTGGATGCTTTGTCTGAAATCGTAAAGCCCGTGCGTGTGTTGCCAGCGACAGTTGAGTTTGTGGATATTGCAGGTCTTGTGGCTGGTGCTAGCCAGGGTGAAGGATTGGGCAACCAGTTCTTGGCGCATATTCGTGAAACACACGCCATTGTGAATGTGGTGCGTTGCTTCGAAGATGAAAACGTGACACACGTGGCTGGGCGCATCGATCCGATTGCTGACATCGAAGTCATTGAGACAGAGCTTGCGCTGGCCGACCTGCAAACTGTTGAGAAGTCGCTTCATCGCTATCAAAAAACAGCTCGTTCTGGCGACAAAGAAGCACAGAAATTGGTTACGGTGCTCGAACGTTGCGTGAAACATCTCGATCAAGGGTTGCCCATCCGTGCATTGGATTTGAGCGACGATGATCGTGACATGTTGTCACAATTGCATTTGATCACCGCAAAACCTGCAATGTACGTGGGGAACGTGAGTGATGACGGGTTTGAGAACAATCCGCTCTTAGAGCGCTTAGAAGCCTATGCCAAAGAGCGTGGCGCACCGGTTGTTGCAATTTGTGCAGCGATTGAAGCTGAAATTGCTGAACTCGATGATGACGACAAAGCCATCTTCCTACAGGATATGGGTATGGAAGAGCCGGGTTTGAACCGTTTGATTCGTGCAGCTTTCAGTCTTTTAGGCTTACAGACGTACTTTACCGCCGGTGTCAAAGAAGTCCGTGCTTGGACCATTCCGGTGGGTGCCACTGCACCACAAGCGGCTGGTGAAATTCATACAGACTTTGAGCGTGGATTTATTCGCGCGCAAACAATCGGTTATGACGATTACATCGCTTGCAAAGGTGAGCAGGGAGCCAAAGAAGCCGGAAAAATGCGCTCTGAAGGTAAAGAGTACATTGTGAAAGATGGTGATGTACTGAACTTCTTGTTTAACGTCTGACGATTTTTGCTGGATCTCGGTGACGCTCAGTAGCGCTTGGTGGACAGATTAGACCGTTTTAAATCAATGGGTTGCATAAATAATACGGTCTGCTGAGCATTCCTATTGTTTATCGAGGTCTGAAAAATTCGGAGGGCGTTGGAGGTGCTCGTGTTCAACCGTGGGGGTACATCTCCCCACAGTGGAGTCCAACGATACCCGAGAATCTACTCACCGACGCCAAGATCAGGTCGGCGAAATCGACTGATCGAGATTGGAAACTTTCAGACGGCGGGGGGCCTGTTCCTGCTGATCAAGCCAGTCTTTGCGCTCAGATCCTACCGCACGAAAGAGTCCCGCATCAGGAAGTACGTGTCGCCGAAGTTCGATGGGATGCTGATGAGCGACATTGTCGTCAAGCAGATTCGGCCATCTTCGAGTTCGCGGTGGTGCGTGGTTTGGTCGAGACCAATCCGACCCCCAGTCTGCGCGGGCTGCTGCGCTTGCCGTCCAGACGAAGCGACGGATGCCGAGTGGGATGAGTTCGACTTTAAGGATGCACTCTGGCGTCGACCTGCGGCGAAGATGAAAGCGAGGCGTGACCATGTCAGTCCGCTGTCGACGCAGGCCATTTCCTTTGCCCGAGGATGATTGCTGGGGAATGAGGTAAACAATGGATTAAATGTGGTAATTGTGAATTGATTGCCCCTTTTGAGATTCATGTCGCTCATTTCCTTCTTGGTCGGCTATACGAGCCTCTCACGACTGATCCAATGATCAGGAAATGAGGTAGTCAAACATAGGTAAAGAGGTATTTTTAGAGACAATACCCCATTTATAATCTATGAATACCTCATTTATACGGTTTAGGATTGCATTTCCATGCACTCGCTCACACCCGAGTACCTTGCCGCACTTCGCTTCGATGGCACTCAGGCCGCCACGTTGCGCACACTGGGTGAGTATTAAGGTAAGCAGTAACTCTACGTCGTGCAGTCGCCCGAAGCCCTCAAGGGTCTACGCCAGATCGCGGTGGTGGAGTCCACTGAGTCGTCTAATCGGCTGGAAGGTGTTGTCGTGGCGCCCTCGCGGCTGAAGTCTCTAATCATCCGCAACGCAACACCAAAGAGCCGTTCCGAACAGGAGATCGCCGGCTACCGTGATGCACTGGCGCTGATCCACGAGTCCGCCACGCACATGCCCTTCAGCGAGGGTGTTGTGCTGCAATTACATACCCTCCTGTACCGCTATATGCCGCAGGCGGGCGGGCGCTGGAAGCCAGTTCGCAAGGATGGCACCTGGGGCGGCACGACGTTAAGTCCTGGCTTAATTACTTCTGGGTTGCCTTACTGCGAGCTTACCGTGAGTTTGAGCGAATTGCTTGCGCAACCTCGTTCATTCATGTGCGAGTCAAGCAAGCTCATTAGTTTTTGGTTTGTTAGCGGCTTTAGCCGTTCCCAATGACTTTGCGCATCAAACGAGCAGAGCCATCGTCGATGGAAAAGAAACAGTGATTGTGCTAGAGGACTTAAAAACTTCTAACATGACTCGCAGACCAGCCCTCAGCAAAATGAAGCCGGTCAATATCTGCCGAATCATGCCAGTCAAAAAGCCGGCTTAAATCAGGCGATCTTAAACGTCGGCTGGCATCAAATCGAAGTCTGCATTAGCTACAAAGCACACAAAGAAGGTAAAGCAGTTTTTAAAGTTGCTCCCCACAGCACCAGTCAGGAGTGCGCCCAGTGTGGCTACACTCACCCAGACAACCGCAAAACTCAATCAAAGTTTCAATGCGGTCAATGTGAGCATGCTGACAATGCCGATCAAAACGCATCAATGGTGATTAAGAAAAGAGCAATCAGGTTAATTAAGGACACTGGAACGGTGTTGTCAGAGAAAGGGGTTCTAATGCCGTTCTCTGATACTGGGCGTGGAGGAAAGCGTCAGACTAACAAAGCGCAAAGCAATGTTAGCCGCATCCAAAGAAGCATCAAAAAAGAAAAAATAGCAGCTTAGCTGTTGTTTTGGAAGCTCGCTGCTTTAGCGGCGAGTAGTTCACACAATGGGAACGTGGTGATCGGAATCACCGAGGCCCCGCATTGGTATTGCTTAACGTCATTGAGCGAAATCCAAAGGCAGTTATCGAGGCATTAGCCTGAAAATACTGAAACTCATCTGGGGGTCTCTCACCCTGATTGCTTGATGTTAATTGCAACTAGGGTAGAGAGGCTTCAGTTTTAAGCGTGAAGGATGCGATCAAGCATGGTGGGTAGGATGCCACCTTTACGCCAAACGGCTTCTTCATGCGCTGTGTTCAGACGGGCCAAGAGTTTGATGTCTTGCGTTTGTCCATCGGTTTGTATACGACAGTTCAGCCAGCTCTGTGGTGCGAGCTTATCTGGGATTTCTATATCAAACGTGCTGTGTGCCGTGATGCCCAGACTTTGCCTTGTCACACCGGGTTCAAACTGCAAAGGTAAAACCCCCATGTTGACGAGGTTGGAGCGGTGGATGCGTTCAAAGCTACCCGCTAAAACCGCTTGTACGCCGAGCAGACGAGTGCCTTTTGCGGCCCAGTCGCGTGATGAACCTGTGCCGTATTCCATCCCAGCGACGACGACAACAGGTTGTTTGATCGCAAGATAGTGCATTGCCGCATCATAAATCGAGGCGACTTGTCCTTGCGGTTCGATGAGCGTACAGCCTTCTGGACCCTGTGGCAGCAACTCATTGTGTAAACGTCCTCCGGTGAATGTGCCGCGCATCATCACTTCATGATTGCCACGGCGAGCAATGAAGGTGTGTAGGGCGGATTTGGGCACACCACTGGCAAGTAAGTATTGCCCTGCAGGTGTTTCTGGGCGAATACCATCGGCCGGAGAAATGTTGTCTGTCGTCACGCTGTCACCTAAAACCAGAAGCGGGCGTGCACCTTGTAGGCTGCGACCTGTGATGGGTGGACGTTGTTCAACATAGGGCGGGCGCCGTACGTAACTGCTGTCAGCATCCCAGTCATAGAGCGTGCCACGTTCGTTGGGTAGCGCATTCCAACCTTCATCGCCCTCGGTGATGTTTTGATACTGCGTTCGGAATCGATCGGGAGTGACGCACTGTTTTTCAATGGCTTTGATTTCAGTGTTGCTAGGCCAGATATCTGATAAATAGACTGGCGCACCATCAGGGGTGTAAGCTAGCGGATCTTTGGTGAGATCGATTCGCACACTACCTGCAATCGCATAAGCAACCACTAGAGCAGGTGAAAGCAAATAATTGGCTCTGGCGAGTGGGTGAATGCGCCCTTCAAAGTTCCGGTT
This sequence comes from Orrella sp. 11846, assembly GCF_048820935.1. NCBI lineage: Bacteria > Pseudomonadati > Pseudomonadota > Betaproteobacteria > Burkholderiales > Alcaligenaceae > Orrella > Orrella sp. 11846. The sequence continues at coordinate 45,719 of NZ_JBMERD010000012.1, read as the reverse complement.
CCCTGATAGCACTGCGGAGACGGTGAGCTTGCGTGTTTCGATGTCTTGTTGAATCTCTGGTGCCAGAGGGCCTGATCCACCACCACAACTGGCGCATCCATAACCTGCTAAATGAAAGCCCAACTGATCCAGATCGTCTTGTAAGCCGCTCGCAGCGAGATAGTCGCTGACAACACGCGAGCCTGGTGTGAAAGAGGTTTTGACCCAAGGACGTGCATTAAGTCCTTTTGCGACAGCTTTTCTGGCGAGCAGCCCAGCGGCAATCATGGCGCTGGGGTTCGAGGTGTTTGTGCAGCTGGTGATTGCGGCCAAGATGACTGCACCATGATCCAGTTGAACTGTCTTTGCTGTTGGGGCAGGTGTATCTTCTGCTGCAGGACAGGCTGACAGAAACGATGCTGGAATGCCCGACAGGTTGACATGCTCGTGTGGTCTGCGGGGACCAGCTGCACTAGGTTCGATGGTGGAAAGATCTAACTCGATAACGCGAGAAAAAGCAGGTTCGGGTGAGTTTGCGTCACGCCATAAACCTTGGAGTTTGCAATACGTTTCGACAAGTTCAATTGTGGCTTCGTCTCGACCTGAACGGCGTAAATAATCGATTGTAGTGGCATCGACTGGGAATAAACCACAGGTCGAACCATATTCGGGTGACATGTTGGAGAGCGTCGCACGGTCTTCTAAGGTCAGCGCATCAGTGTCTAGTGCGGGTCCTGTGAACTCGACAAAACTTTCAACCACTTTGGCTTGGCGTAACTGTTGTGTCAGAGTGAGCACAATGTCGGTTGCGGTGACGCCAGGTTTAGGACGATTAATGAGTCGCACACCAACGGTTGCCGGCAAAATGAATGGCAAAGGTTCGCCAAGCATAGCGGCTTCAGCTTCAATGCCGCCCACACCCCAGCCTAAAACACCAATCGCATTGATCATGGCGGTATGGCTGTCTGTGCCGACCAAAGTGTCTGGGTAAGCAAGCGGTGGGTTCTGTGTTTCATCAACAAACACGACGCGGGCCAGTGCCTCAAGATTGATCTGATGCAAAATGCCTGCGCCGGGCGGCACAATTGATAAGTTTTTGACGGCGCCTTGTGCCCACTTTAAGAAGGTATAGCGTTCGCGATTGCGCTTGTGCTCTAAAGCGACATTCAGAATAGGCGCATCATGACGACCGGCATAATCCACTTCTAATGAGTGATCCACAATGAGTTCAACCGGAATTCGAGGGTTGATGGTGGTTGGATCGCCGCCGGCCTGAGCCATGGCGTCACGCATGGTCGCCAAATCGATCAGAGCAGGAATGCCACTGACGTCTTGGGCCATCACACGAGCCAGCATGAGCGGGATATTGTCTTTACCAACACGTTGCGCATAGTTTTGCAGAATTTGTATCGGTAGTTCTGTACCCACATCATCGCGCTGCGCGTGACGCAACAAGTTTTCTAGAATGATGCGGATGGCATAGGGCATAGCTGACAAAGGGGCGCTTGCCTGATCGGCCAAGATATTTAAATCGTAATATCCGAACTGTCCTTGCGAAGTCTGGAACTGACGATAGCAAAGCGCTTGAAGTGCAGCTGGTGTGATGGACGTGGTTTGATCGTTCATGTGCCTAACTTACTCCGCTTTAATCCCAGTCTTTTGAATGACGTTTTTCCATTGCGCAATGTCGTTCTCAATTGTTTGTTGAAACTCTTCTGGCGAGCTTCCGACAGCTTGACTGCCTTCCGCGGCAATGCGTTCTTGCATTTCAGGCATTTCAAGGACTGCTTTCAATTCAGCATTCAGTTTGGCCACGATTTCTGGTGGAATTCCTTTGGGACCCGCAACGGCATGCCATAAGTCTGATTTAAATTCAGGTACGCCTGCTTCTTTAAATGTCGGTACATCAGGTAGAGCCGGAATCCTGTGATCGGCGATGGCTAGACCCACGGCACGTTGGTCATTGATGATGGGAACAACAATCGCGACTGAAGAAAACATGAGATCGATTGTGCCACCCAGAACATCTTGTAGTGCCGGACCCGTGCCTTTGTAAGCGATGTGGTTGAGTTTGACGCCTGCCAAGTCGGTCATGTGCTCCATGCTCAAGTGTGTGATGCCGCCGACCCCAGACGATCCATACGTGATTTTTCCGGGTTCTTTTTTAGCAATTTCGAGCAGATCAGGTAAGTTCTTGGCGGGCAAACCGTTTCGACCTACCAAGATCAGTGATTCACGCTTGAGTAGGCTAATCGGTTCGACATCTTTAATCGAGTCGTAGGGCAATTCACGCAAAGCTGCATTGCAGGTGTGACTGCTGGAGAGCATGAGTAAGGTGTAGCCGTCTGCGGGCGTACGTAAGGCATAGCTGGTGCCGATACTGCCGCCTGCGCCTGGTTTGTTTTCAACAATGACAGGTGACCCCATACGTTCGGTCAGCAGCTTGGCGATCTGACGGGCGGTCAGATCGCCTCCCCCGCCGGCTGCTAACGGCACAATAATCTTGATAGGGCGATTTGGATAATCACCCAACCCCTGCGCCAAAATGGCAGGTGCTTTTGCGCTTAAAGAAAGTGCACCGAGTGAGGCAATGAAATGGCGTCGGCTGATTGTCATGGCTGTCTCTCCAGTTGGATTGTGAGGATTTATTTATTTTGTCGACAATTTTATAACATTATAGACAAAACTTTTTATCGTCAATAAAAAGGCGGTGACTTATTCCAGTGCTACGTTCTGGATTGGCGCATCATGACGCCAGCCGAACTTCCCCGGAGGAATCTGAAAATGGCGATCACAAAACGCTTGAAGTTCGGCTGATGTTATGGGCGTGATGTGATCGTTCATGGGTGTCTCTTACTCCGCTTTAATACCGGCTTTTTGAACAACATCTTTCCATTGAGCAATGCCTTGTTCAATTGTTTGCTGAAGTTCTTCTGGAGAACTTCCGACAGCTTGACTGCCTTCTGCAGCAATACGCTCTTGCATTTCAGGCGTCTCGAGTACAGCTTTCAATTCAGCGTTGAGTTTGAGCACGATTTCGCGTGGAATGCCTTTGGGGCCGGCGATGGCATGCCAAAAGTCTGATTTAAATTCGGGTATGCCCACTTCTTCAAAAGTAGGAACGTTGGGTAAAGCTGGAATTCGGTGGTCAGCGATCGCCAGTCCGAGAGCGCGTTGATCATTAATGATGGGGGCGATTGCTGTAACAGAAGAAAACATCAGGTCAATCGTGTCGCCCAGAATGTCCTGCAAAGCGGGTCCCGTCCCTTTATATGCGATGTGATTAAGTTTGACGCCAGCCAAGTCGGCCATGCGTTCCATACTCAGATGTGAAATGCCGCCGACGCCAGAGGAGCCATAGGTAATTCTTTCGGGATCTTTTTTGGCAATCTCAAGTAATTCAGGTAAGTTTTTGACGGGTAAGCCGTTTCGACCGACTAGTACGAGCGATTCACGTTTGAGCAAACCGCTTGCGCAACCTCGTTCATTCATGCGCGAGTCAAGCAAGCGAGTTTGTTTTCAACTGATGGGTTTTATTCTGATAAAATTATGCTTAGTAAATTAAGATTGCTCTCAACTAAACCAGTCAGGAGTGCGCCCAGTGTGGCTACACTCATCCAGATAACTCTGAATACGCTGACAGTGCAGATAACAACGCACCTATGGTCATTAAGAAAAGAGCAATCAGGTTATTTAAGTACACTGGAACGGTGTTGTCAGAGAAAGGGGTTCTAATTCCGTTCTCTGATACTGGACGTGGAGGAAAGCGTCAGACTAATAAAGCGTAAAGCAATGTTAGCAGCATCCAGAGAAGCGTCAAAAAAGAAAAAATAGCAGCCTAGCTGTTGTTTTGGAAGCTCGTTGCTTTAGCGGCGAGTAGTTCACTAAACTAATTGGCTCAATGTCTTGAATCGAATCATAGGGTAGTTCGCGTAAAGCCGCGTTGCTGGTGTAGCTGCTCGAGAGCATGATCAAAGTGTAGCCGTCCGCAGGTGAGCGTAAGGCGTAGTTAGTACCGATGCTGCCGCTCGCGCCAGGTTTGTTCTCAACAATAACAGGTGAACCCATGCGTTCAGTCAGTAGTTTGGCAATCTGGCGAGCGGTCAGGTCGCTACCGCCGCCAGCGGCTAACGGCACAATGATTTTGATTGGACGATTGGGATAATCACCTAATCCTTGCGCCAGAATGGCAGGAGCTGTTGCGCTTAAAGAAAGTGCACCCAATGAAGCGATGAAATGGCGTCGGCTGATTGTCATGGCGTGTCTCTCCGAATTGGTTGTGAAAAATTATTTTGTATTGTCGACAATTTGGGAGTATTGTAGACAAACAATTTTGCCGTCAATGAAAAGGCGCTGACTTGTTCTGGTGCTTAAAACGGAAGTTGGCATAAGGGCGAGTTTGGCTTAAATTTATCTAAGTTGGCGTCAAGTTTTATCCTGAAATTGCTATCAGTTTGAAACAGCACAAGATGCCAATTTCATGAACGTATTTAGACAAATCTAAGTGGTAATCGTCAAATACAGTGTGTATCCGATTACAAGTCAATGATGAAGGAAGATGCAGAATGTCACAGAGTTTTTCACCGATTGATGAGGGCATGATGCGTCTGTCAGTCGATGATGTAATTGATCGCATTGAAAACTTGATTTTTCATGGTGAATATACCGCCGGTATGCGTCTGCCCGAACAAAGGCTTTGCGATACGTTCGGCGTGGGTCGGGGTGTTTTGCGCGAGGCGATTCGCACGTTAGAAGGGCGTGGCCTGCTGGTTCGTGTGCCGAACGCAGGGGTTAACGTGGTCGATTTATCCATTGATGAGATCGAGCAGCTGATGACGATCCGGGAGTCGTTAGAAGGGATGGCCGCCCGTTTGGCCGCTGAATATATGACCTTACATGAAGTGCGGCAATTGCGTGCGGCAGCTCAAGATTTGGAGCAATTAGGGACTCAAGCTTCAGAAGCCATTTTTAGCGTAGAAGCGCAACAGGATTTTCACCGTTTGATTGTTCTGGGGAGTCGCAATAAGTGGATTATTAATTTGCTGTGTCGTGATTACTATATTTTGATGCGCTTATGTCGAATGCGAGCTGGGAAACTACGGCGTGACCGTCCAGAAATCCATGATGAACATCTGAAGATTGTTGATTGCATTGAGCGCAGAGATGGAGATGGTGCAGAAGATTTGATGCGTGCTCATGCGCGCCACAGTCGTGAGCGACTTTTGATGGCGTTGCGAACATAGGCATCGATTTGGTGAGAAAACGTTTGTTATAGCTTAAAGATATTTGCTTATCGGGGTTGGTGTTTGCGTTGATTGACGGGTACTATCCGCATCAGGCACTATTACCAAACGATCTTTCCTAAGAAAACGAACAGGATACTAGTCATGAAGCGTCAAAAATTACTTACAGCAGCGTTAGCGGCTGCGCTGTTGGTGCCCGTTGGGCTACAAGCTAAAACTTTGCGATGGGCCAGTCAGGGCGATATTCTGACCTTGGATCCCCATGCACAAAACGAAGGGATGACCATTGCTGCCAGTAGCTATGTGTACGAACCCTTGGTGGAATACGACAAAGACTTTAATCTGGTCCCAGCACTGGCCGTCGCTTGGGAACAGCCAGATCCCAATACTTGGCGCTTTAAGCTGCGTGAAGGTGTGAAGTTCCACGATGGTGCACCTTTTACCGCAGATGACGTGGTGTTCTCGATTGAACGCGCCATGGCACCGACTTCTAACTTTAAAGCCTATGTGAATGGCGTCAAGGGTGCCAAGAAAATTGATGATTACACCGTCGAGATTGAGACATTTGGTCCGAATCCGATTTTGTTGCGTCAGCTGACCAACGTTTTCATCATGAATAAAGACTGGTCCGAGAAAAACAATGTGCTTCAGCCTCAGGATTTCTCTGCCAAACAAGAAACATTTTCTGCGCGCAATACAAATGGCACCGGACCTTATAAGCTCGATAGCCGTGAAGTCGATGTCCGTACAGTCTATTCAGAAAACGAAAATTGGTGGAACAAGGCTAATAAACAGGGTAACGTCACCGAAGTGATTTATACCCCCATTAAACAAAACGCCACACGAACCGCAGCTTTGCTGTCAGGCGAAGTGGACTTTGTGCTTGATCCGCCTGCACAAGATCTGAAACGACTGAGCGAACAAGCCAAAGTCGTTGAAGGCAACGAATACCGGACGATTTATCTGGGTCTGGACCAGGCAAGCCCTGAGTTGAAATATAGCTCAGTGAAAGGTAAAAACCCGTTTGCAGACCCTAAAGTGCGCGAAGCCCTGTACCTGGCCATTGATGTCGATGCAATCAAACGTGCGGTCATGCGCGGTTCTTCATCACCCACCGGCACAATGATTGCGCCTCAAGTCAATGGTTGGAGCGAAGCGTTGTCTGAGCGTGTTCCTGCCAATCTGGATCGTGCGAAAGCCTTGTTGCAAGAAGCAGGTTATGGCCCTGGTGAACTTGATTTCACGCTTGACTGCCCAAATAACCGTTATATCAATGACGAAGCCATTTGCCAGGCGATCGTTGGTATGTGGGCTAAAGCTGGCGTCAAAGCCAACCTGAATGCCATGCCGCGTGCAACGTATTTCCCCAAAGTTCAGTCTTATGATTCAAGTGCTTACTTGTTTGGATGGGGTGTGCCAACGTTTGATGCGCTTTACACCTTGCAAAGCTTGATTCGCAGTAAAGGTGAGGGTGCTGATGGTTCATTTAACTTTGGTCAGTATTCAAATCCCAAAGTGGATGAGCTCATCGACAACATTAAGACTGAAACCGATGATGCCAAGCGCACCGCACAAATTCAAGAAGTGCTGAAACTGCATGCGGCTGACTTTGGGCATATTCCTTTGCATGATCAGGTCATTCCCTGGGCCATGGGTAAGAATGTGGATGTAGTGCACCGTGCAGACAACCGTCTGACACCACAATGGGTGACAGTGCATTAATTCTGAACTGTTCACAACCTTATCCTAACGACAGGAGCCACGCCGACTGTTGAATAAACGGTCGGTGTGGCATAAACACTCATGTTGGTATTCATTATTCGCCGTTTGTTGCAGGCTGTTCTGGTCATGCTGGTTGTCAGCTTGCTGGCGTTTATTCTATTCCGTTATATCGGTGACCCTGTCACGATTATGCTCGGTCAGGATGCCACGGATGCGGATCGCGCGGCACTTCGTCAAAGCCTAGGTCTGGATCAGTCGGCATTTGTCCAGTTCATTCGCTTTGTGGGACAAGCCGTGCAGGGCGATTTTGGTTTGTCTTTACGTCAAGGACAAAGCGTTGGCGAATTGCTCAAGAGTCGCTTGCCCGCGACGGTCGAATTGTCTGTGGTGGCGGCTTGTTTGGCATTGTTCATTGGTCTGCCGCTAGGGATTTATACGGCGTTACGCCGTAACGGATTGGGCGCGCAGGCAGTTCTGGCGTTCTCTTTGCTGGGTATTTCATTACCGACCTTTCTGATCGGTATTTTGTTGATTTTGATTTTCTCGGTCCAATTGGGCTGGTTGCCAAGCTATGGGCGTGGAGCCGTGGTGCATTTTGGATGGTGGACGAGTGGATTACTGACTTGGGACGGCTTAAAGCATTTGATTTTGCCAGCAATTACCTTGTCACTTTTTCAGCTGACATTGATTTTGCGTTTGGTGCGCTCAGAAATGCTCGAAGTGTTGCGCAGTGATTACATTAAGTTTGCGCGCGCTCGTGGGCTCAGTCAGCGGGCCATTCATTTTGGCCATGCACTTAAAAACACACTGGTGCCGGTGATTACGATCACCGGATTGCAGCTCGGCGGCATCATCGCATTTGCCATTGTGACGGAAACTGTGTTTCAGTGGCCAGGCATGGGGTTACTCTTTATTCAGGCGGTCCAGTTTGCGGATGTGCCGGTGATGGCAGCCTATTTGTGTTTGATTGCACTTGTGTTTGTGATTATTAATCTCATTGTCGATTTGTTGTATTTTGTGGTGGATCCTCGCCTGCGCGTGGGACTTGGGAAGGCAGGAGGACACTAAATGAGTGCATTGACGCGTTGGTGGGATAGTGATGTGGCCTGGTCTTGGCGCCACTCCCCGATTGCCGTTCTGGCGACGATTATTTTGGTACTACTCTTGATTGGTGCGTTTGGTGCGCCCTGGGTCGCACCCCATAATCCGTTTGATTTGGCGACTGTGGATTTGATGGATGCTTTATTGCCACCAGTCTGGGAGACTGAAGGGACATCCACTTATTTGTTGGGGACAGATAGTCAGGGGCGCGATTTGTTTTCTGCGCTGCTCTACGGTACCCGAATTTCGTTATTGATCGGGTTTGCTTCGGTGGCTTTGGCCATGTTGTTTGGCGTTGTGCTGGGGTTGATTGCGGGCTATGCTGGCGGGCGTGTGGATGCCGTGATTATGCGTGTGGCAGACATTCAATTGTCTTTCCCAGCTATTTTGATTGCGTTGTTGATCGACGGTGTGGCACGCGCTGCAGTCCCTCAAAACCTACTTGATGTCATCGCTTTTCCTGTGCTGATTGGGGCAATTGCCTTAGCAGGCTGGCCGCAATATGCGCGTACTGTGCGAGGCTCAACCATGGTTGAAAAAAACCGTGAATATGTGCAGGCGGCTCGCGTGATTGGCGTGTCGCGCTATCGCATCATGTTTCACCACGTGTTGCCAAATGTGTTGGGGCCCGTTTTAGTGCTCGCAACGGTACACCTGGCAACAGCCATCATTACAGAAGCAACCCTGTCCTTTCTGGGCGTAGGCGTGCCGCCGACGTCGCCGTCGCTGGGAACCTTAATTCGCGTGGGCAATGATTTCCTGTTCTCAGGCGAATGGTGGATTACGATTTTCCCGGGTGTGATGCTAGTGCTATTGGTGTTGTCCGTGAACTTACTAGGTGACTGGTTGCGTGACGCTTTAAATCCGAGGTTGAATTAATGACTGACAGTCTGTTGCGCGTCAATCAGTTATCGGTGGAGTTTCCGACTCGACGCGGAGTGCTCAAGGCACTTGATGAAGTGTCTTTTTCCATTGATGCTGGTGAAATCTTGGGTGTCGTGGGTGAGTCGGGAGCGGGTAAGTCGCTCACCGGAGCTTCTATCATTGGATTGCTTGAGCCGCCAGGTCGTATTTCTCATGGTGAGATTTTTCTGAAGGACGAACGTATTGATCGCCTCAATGAAAAACAAATGCGTCAGATTCGCGGTCGACGGATCGGGGCGATTTTTCAGGATCCACTGACCTCACTCAATCCGCTGTACACAGTCGGTCGACAGTTAACAGAAACTATTCAGACGCATTTGCCACTCTCGGGTGCGCAAGCGCGTGATCGTGCCATCGCTTTATTGGAATCGACTGGGATTCCTGCAGCACGTGAACGAATTGATCACTACCCCCATCAGTTTTCAGGGGGAATGCGTCAACGAGTCGTGATTGCACTGGCTTTGGCGGCAGACCCTGAACTGATTGTGGCTGATGAGCCCACAACCGCACTGGATGTATCGATTCAGGCGCAGATTATTGATTTATTGAAAGACTTGTGTCGTTCTAAAGGCACGGCGGTCATGCTCATCACGCACGACATGGGTGTGATTGCAGAAACTGCAGATCGGGTGGCTGTGATGTATGCAGGGCGCATCGTTGAAATAGGTCCGGTACGCGATATTATTCGGAAACCATCTCATCCCTATAGCAGTGGGCTGATGCGATCCATCCCGACGCTTGATGCGAGTGTTGAGCGTCTTGAGCAGATTCCTGGGAGCATGCCGCGCTTAAATGCCATTCCGAAGGGCTGTGCGTTCCATCCGCGCTGTGCGCAGGCGATGCCGATTTGTTCGCAGCGTCGCCCTGAATTACAACCCCATCTGAATGGGCAAGTGGCCTGTTGGCTGCATGTGGATGAAGAGGCGCGATCATGACGACTAAGACAACGCCTTTGTTAGAAGTGACGGATGCAGCACGCTGGTTTGACGTGTCACCATCTTGGCTAGAGCGAGTCATTTACCGTAAGCCCAGAGTGATGTTGCGCGCAGTCGATGGCGTGTCTTTCACGCTGAATCAAGGGGAAACGCTGGCCCTAGTGGGTGAATCGGGTTGTGGTAAATCGACGGTCGCCAGAATGCTGGCAGGACTGTATCCATTAACCCGTGGTTCGATCCGTTTTGAGGGGCAAGAGCTCTCCAGCATGAATAGCGCACAGCAATTGGCGCTGCGCAAACGTTTGCAAATGATTTTTCAAGATCCGTATGCAAGCTTAAATCCACGTTGGCGCGTGTCTCGTATTATTGCTGAGCCGTTGCAAACTCATACTAACCTGAGCAAAGAAGCACAGCAGACACGTGTCGCAGAATTGCTGGAGCAGGTGGGTTTAAGTGCAGATGACCGGCATCGCTACCCACACCAGTTTTCGGGCGGACAACGCCAACGGATCTCGATTGCACGTGCATTGGCACTCAACCCTGATTTTATTGTCTGTGATGAGCCAACTTCCGCGCTGGATGTATCGGTTCAGGCGCAGGTGCTTAATCTGATGAAAGATCTGCAGCGTGAGCTTGGTTTGAGTTATCTATTTATTTCGCATAACCTTGCTGTTGTGCACCACGTGGCAGATCGGGTTGGCGTCATGTATTTGGGGCGTATTGTGGAAGTTGCCTCAAGAGACGACATCTTTAGCCAGCCCCTACATCCGTATACGCAAATGCTGCTGGGTGCGATTCCGGATATGAGTGGCAGTGGTGAGAAGCGCATTCCCGTGGCCGGTGAAGTGCCCAACCCTTTGAATCCACCTTCTGGTTGCACCTTTCATCCGCGCTGTCCACTGGCTGATGAGCGCTGTCGGCAAGAAAGCCCAAAGTTACGAATGGTTCACAATACTCAGGTTGCGTGCCATCATGTGGATAAGACCTTTTCGACTAAAAACCTGTCCTGACAAAACTGCCGTCTAGGAGGAGATCTCGTGCGGGCGTTCATTTATTTCCAAAAGCGTTCATGAACACGGCTCAGAATCCGACGTATCGCACCGTTTTGTGGTTGTCGATCCCTATCATTTTAGCGAATCTGACACAACCTTTGATGTCGGCGGTCGACACGGCTGTGGCTGGGCACCTGCCGGGCGCGCATTATTTGGCGGGTGTGGCGCTTGGTGCTTTGTTATTTAACTTTGTCTTTTGGGGTTTTGGGTTTTTGCGCATGGGTACCACAGGTGTGGTGGCTCAGTATTTTGGAAGTCAAGAATCGACAGCAGTTGTGCTGACCATTGGTCGAGCCATGCTGATTGCCTGGGGCATCGGCGTTCTTTTGTGGATCTTGCAAATTCCGATCATCGAGGGTGGACTTGCCCTCTTAGGCGCATCAGCCGATGCCACGGAACAAGCGCGCTTGTATGCATATGGACGAATCTGGGCTGCCCCGTTTGCGCTGACAAACTACGTCATTGCCGGGTGGCTGTTGGGTGTGCAGCGCGTGCGTGTCGCGTTGGCTATTCAGATTCTGATTAATATCGTTAATTTGGTGACGGTGCTGACCTTTGTCTATGGTTTTGATTGGGGTGTGCAAGGGATTGGTCGTGCCACCGCAATTGCTGACATCAGTGGAACCTTGGTTGGTTTGACATTGATTTGGCGTTGGTATCAGGCTGAGCTCAAGAAAATCGCTTGGCGTGTCTTGCTTGAATCAAAGGCATTGCAACGTTTATTTCAGATTAATAGCCATCTGTTTGTACGCACCGCGTGTTTGCAAGCAACGATGGCTTGGTTTGTGCACATGGGGGCGCAACAAGGCGATGCGTTGCTTGCGGCCAATGCTGTACTGTTGAATTTTCTGGCGTTTACTGCCTATGGATTGGATGGTTTTGCGCATGCCGCAGAAACTTTAAGTGGAGAGGCTGTTGGTCGCCAGAATCAGGCTCGGTTAAGTCGTGTGATTCGCGTTACGCTCGTTTGGGGCTTGGTTGGTTCGGCGTTGTATGCACTAACTTATGGTGTGGCAGGCATGCAGCTAATTGGATTGTTGACAGATCAGATTGATATTGCGACGCTTGCAAGCCAGTATCTGATTTGGTTGGTGTTGGCGACCTTTGTCTCGATGCCCGCCTACATGTACGATGGCGTTTATATGGGTGCCACACGCACGCAACCGTTGATGTGGATTATGTTGGCCTGTGCTCTGATCTTTTTTGGGTTGTCCTGGGTGTTGGTGCCCCTTTGGGGTAACCATGGTCTGTGGCTAGCGTTTCTAACGTTTAATGGTTTGCGTGGTGTGGGTTTGCGAGTGCTCCTAAAACCTGTGATTTATAAATCAATGGGTCAGTCGAATAGTTATTGAAAATCATGTTGTCAGATGGGTCTATCCAGGCTTTTTGACCGGTTGCGAGTATGGTGAATGTATTCACGCTGACGATTGTTCAGCATTTTTAGTCAACAGGAGAAACTCATGGATTCAGTTCGTTTAGCCATTGTTTATTACAGTACTTACGGCACGAATTACGCGATGGCCAAGGCTGCTCAAGAAGCTGCCGAGAAAATGGGTGCACAGGTTCGGTTACTCAAAGTCGCAGAAACAGCGCCTGAACAAGTTGTGGCAAACACACCTGCTTGGAAGGCGCAGGCCGACAAGACCGCCGACATGCCTGTTGCGAGTGCCGAAGACATGCAATGGGCCAATGCTTATCTATTCAGTGCGCCAACCCGGTTTGGGGTGATGGCCAGTCAAATGAGAGCGTTTATTGACACCTTAGGCGGTATCTGGGCAAAAGGTGAGTTGGCCAATAAAGCTGCATCTGCCATGTCGAGCGCTCAGAATATGCATGGAGGTCAGGAAGCCACGCTGTTGAGTATGTACGCCACGTTCATGCACTGGGGCTCGATTATTGTGCCACCGGGCTATACGGATCCAGTGATTTTCGCATCAGGCGGTAACCCCTACGGGGCTTCTGCAACAGCCAACGGTGAGCCTTTGAGCGATGCATTGAAGGATAGTATTCGTCATCAAACGCAACGTTTAGTGACTTATGCGGCCAAAATTGCCTCGTAATATGACGTTTGTTTGAACGAATCAGTTTGTGCTAAATGATCCGATAGGTTTCGGGGTTTCGAGCTTCTAAGCCACATAAAGAATGATGGACTGATCGTTGATGTGGGCTAGCTTGCGTTTGTGCATGCTAGCCTATATTTTTGGAATCAATCTATTGTTTTCTGCATGCGTTTGTCTGTTTGTCTGACTCTTGCACAATCAACCGAGTCTCAGGCAGCTGATGGGTATCTTGGTCAGAAGAGGGGAATGTCTTGAGCTTGCGTTCGAGTCAAGTCCCAAATTTGCTGTAATTTCGTTTCCTTTCAGTTGGCTGACACGTTGTAGGCCATCAGGCTGCAGCAACACTACGTAGTGTTGCTGCAGCGCGCGCCTGTTCTTGTGCCCAATCACGGTATTCATCCGTGTCTAAATACCGTCGAGCTTGCCATTTCTCATTGAGCTCGGCCAGCAATGCACCGATCAGCCGCCAGGCTGATTCATCATTCGGAAAAATCCCAATGACACGCTCTCTGCGTCTAACCTCTCGGTTCACCCGCTCCATCATGTTGGTGGTGCGCACAATACGTTGGCATTATTGCTGATGGCCGTTGTGCTGATTGTTTTGAAACGACCAGACAACTTGTGGCTTTATCGTGATGGCACGGTGTTACAAGGTGTGTTTAGTGCGATTGTGATCGGTTTGTTTCTTTTTTTGGCGCTCGTACGCTTTGGGGGAGCAAAGCATTCAGAATCGATTGCGACTTGAATTGGTGGAGCAGCGCCTTTCTGACCATAAGCTCAAAATTGAAGAGCAAAGTCGGTTTATGGATATGCTGTCCCATGAGCTGAAAACGCCTTTGAGTGTGATGCAGATTACGCTCGATACAGTTGATTTGCCAGCGATAAAGCGGGCTCGACTTGATCGTGCCGCAAACTCGATGTTGGATATTATTGACCGTTGCCGCTTGTCGTCTCAGATCGAAGAAAACCGAGTTCGACTTCCCCCGAGCTTTTTGATTTTGAGGAGCTGATTGAGGAGGTGGTTGATCGCTGTTTGACACCTTCACGAGTCGTTGTTCAGGCACATGGGGTTTTGTTGGAGACCGATCGGCAACTCTTGTCAGTCATTATGCATAACCTTGTAGACAATGCGCTGAAATACTCACCGCCTGAGAGCGCGATCGAAATGAAACTCACGACACCACAAGGTTTGGATTTAGAATCGTTTGATCACAATGGCAGAGATGTTGAATGTCCCGGCGTGACGTTGGTTGTGCGTAACCGTTATGTGGGGCCTCAACCACCGGATTGCAGCAAGCTTTTTGAGAAATACGCACGTGATGCGTCTTCGTCTGGCTTGTCCGGTTCAGGCTTAGGCTTGTATCTGAGTGGGCAGCTGACACAAATCTTAGGTGGTCGATTGACTTGTGAGATTGATGGGCCGGATATGGTGTTTTCATTATGTGTGCCTCGGCAACCACACGACGTAGAGACCAATTCCTAAAGTACGGATGCGCTTGATGTCTGCTCGATCGATGACTCGATAAAAAGTCTACGAAAGTTGGACCTATGAAAGTCAGGCCTATTCTTGTTCGTTTTGTGATTCTTCGAATAAGCTCAAATCAAACAAGTGTCCACTACGTGCACCCTTGGTATACAGGTATCCACGGTTGTGACGATTGGCCGCAAAAACATGGGCGACACGTTCAACAACATCAATGCCGAATCGCTTGAGTGCCTCGACCTTGTTTGGGTTGTTTGTGAGTAGACGAACTTGGGGAATGTTCAACATGTTCAACATGTCGGCCGCAACCTGATAATCACGCTCATCTTCTTCAAAGCCTAGGTCCAGATTGGCATCCACAGTGTCTAGCCCTTGGTCTTGCAGCGCGTAAGCACGTAGTTTGTTAATGAGGCCGATGCCTCGACCTTCTTGGGCCAGATAAAGCACGATTCCGCCCCCTGAGCCTGCCATCAGAGAGATGGCGCCGCGCAATTGATGACCACAGTCGCAGCGTAGTGATCCGAGAAGATCACCCGTGTAGCATTCCGAATGAATTCGAATCAGTACTGGTTTACTGAGATCTGGTTTTCCAACAACGATGGCCAGATGTTCTGTACGCCCGTCGCGTGGTCGTAAAGCAATGATTTCAGTTTGTTCGCTGTCTTGCAGAGGCACTTGAGCCTGTGCCACAACTTTCAGACCCGTTGTGGCTTGTGCCAAACCGGATTGAATGTCAGCGACCGAAATTGCTAGCATATCAGGGTCGGTACGAGTCAAATCTGCCGCTGCAATGACAGCTGCGGGGAGTAGACCCGCTTGTTTGAGCATCGCAATGACCGCGGTGGCCATGGGTACATCGTGCGTATAGGGTTGAATGTGCAAACCTTCTAAATCTGTATCTTGAAGCACGGTGTTGTCCACCGGATTGGCCAGCCGTGTGATGGTCTGTGCCGATAAAGGTGTTTGGCTTTCCAAAATGCAGACGGTTTGATGCGCCTCCCCCTTAAAGCCCAGTCGTTTGGCACGCTGCCCAGTGATGAGCAGTTTGGGCGATTCGTCAGAAAAGTCCTGGAGGCTGCGCAATGTGTTGCGCGCAAGGTTCTCTGCACTGGCAATCAACACAACTTGATTGTCTGATTGAACCTGAACCCAGTCACCACGACGCAAATCTCCAATAACTCGGTCCAGACGCGTCAAAGGTGTGATCGAGGATGCGACCGATGGATGGATAGCAGCAGCGGGTGTATTCATGTGTAAAAATCAGAGAGCGACGATACAGAATGTGCACAAGGGGGTCATATTACCCTTAAACGCCCGTTCACTTGTCCATGCCCGTGTTCTGATACATTGTTAATGTCTTGAATGGATGTTGTGACAGATGGCGTTTTGCGGAGATCAATAATGAGGTGGTTGAGGCGCTTATTGGGGACAGTCCTCGCAGTACTGCTGATCGTGCTGGGCGCGTTATGGCTCAGTTTGCA
This sequence comes from Orrella sp. 11846, assembly GCF_048820935.1. NCBI lineage: Bacteria > Pseudomonadati > Pseudomonadota > Betaproteobacteria > Burkholderiales > Alcaligenaceae > Orrella > Orrella sp. 11846. The sequence continues at coordinate 29,739 of NZ_JBMERD010000012.1, read as the reverse complement.
GTGGTCTGTGAGTGCAGCTTGGGTGTTAAGTCAAGGCTTAGGTGGACTGTGGTCGGTACCGGTGCAAGCGCAAGGTGAAGTAAAAGTGGACCTTTGGCCTCAGATACGCCTACAAGTTGAGACGCTGCATCTGTGTGGACAAAATCGATCGGTCTGTGCTCAGCTTGAACAAGTCGCGTCTATCCATGAGGTTCATGCCGCGGATGTCGAGTTTGTCTCGACTTGGGGCGGATTGCTGGATCGTGACATACAGGTGAACTGGCTGGGGCTGGGTGCATTAGATGTCTTGGTGGGTGATGCGCATCACGTTTCAAGGCAGACACAAACGTCTGCGCAGCGCCAACAACACAATGGCTTCACGTGGTTTCAGGATGGATTGGTCAATCGTTCTGTCAGTCTTGACGCTGCTGATTTGCGAAACATTCAAATACGTTCGATACAACAAAGCTCTGAAGCCGAACCGTTGATTGCAGCACGGCGCTTGCGTTTGATGATTCAGGCTGATCCTGATTCGCAGGCTACTGACTTGAATATGATTTTTGATGATGTGCGCATAGAGACGCCTTTTGTTCAACAGTGGGATTTGGCTTCGATGACAGCGCTATTTGCTCAAACCTTGCGGGCTGATCTGACAGTTGAGGACAATGTCGTGCAGATTGGGCAGATTGATTTGATTGGTGGTAATGTTCAAGCCGAAGATTTTAAAGGCTGGGCCAATCTGCAAGATCAAACACTGTCTTTACAGTTCAAGCTAGATGCAGAATTGCTCAATCAATCGACGTCAGCTTCAGGATTTCAGATTCAACTGCGTGAGCGAACGCTACCAGTGCAAATATCAGGATCTTGGAATCAACCTTCGGTTCAGGCGGGCGAATCCGCGCGCGCTTTGCCATCAGAAACTGACCAGTAATTGTTTGAAATGCGGAATTCAGGAGATGTTTTTATGAGTAGCCCTATTGCAGGCGGACCACAGATTGATCACCCTAAAGCGGCTGATTATGCCAATCGCTGGTTTGTCGTGGATGAGCAGCAAGTTTGGTTGTCTGACGCAGATTTATCCACCATTGAGATTGACTTGCGCCACGGCATGCTAGTGCTCAAAGCCCCGGGCATGCTGCGCATGGATATTCCACTGGATGTGATTGAAGATGATGAAAGCGTCTGGATGACTGCGACAGTCGCAGGTCAATCGACTGATGTGGTCGATGAGGGCGATTTAGCGGCGGTATGGTTTGGCCATGTGTTGGGGCGGCCCTGCCGACTTATGAAGGTGCGCCCTGATGCGTCTATGCCCGATTTTAAGGTTTAAGGCACTGAGAGTTAAGACTGCTCTACGGGCTCTGTGCCAGTGAGACGGTGGTATTTGGCCATGAGCGCATCTTGGCCTTCTTTCCATTGTGGATCTAGTTCAATACAGTCCACGGGACAGATGACCACACATTGTGGTTCGCCATGATGGCCCACACATTCTGTACAGGCGTGTGGGTCAATCACATAGAACTCTTCACCCATCGAGATCGCCTCGTTGGGGCATTGGGGTTCACAAACGTCGCAGTTAATGCATTCGTCCGTGATTCTGAGTGCCATGATGTAACTCCTGGATTTGATTTGTTCAGCAAAGCCAGCGATGGGTCATGGCTGACTTAGCTTTGTGGGTTTTGTTGTCGTTCCAACGACTTGGCTTGTAACCAGCGTTCGACAGATGGAAATACAAATTTACTCACATCTCCGCCAAGAATCGCGATTTCCCGCACGATCGTGCCGGAAATAAACTGATATTGGTCAGAAGGTGTCATAAACAAAGTTTCGACATCCGGCAGCAAATGGCGGTTCATGCCAGCCATTTGGAACTCATACTCAAAGTCGGAGACAGCTCGCAAACCGCGGACGATGACACGGCCGTTTTGTTCGCGAACGAAGTCTTTGAGTAGCCCTGCGAAACTGGCAACTCGCACATTGGAGTAGTGGCCGAGAACTTCGCGGGCAATCTCCACGCGCTCTTCGACCGTGAAAAAGGGACGTTTGGCGCGGCTGTGCGCAACGCCCACGACAACTTCGTCAAATAAACCTGATGCGCGACGAACTAAATCTTCGTGGCCACGGGTCATTGGATCAAAAGTTCCGGGATAGATGGCAGTAATCATCTTGACTCAGAAGGTGAACGGTGAAATAAATGATAGTGTACGCCACCGGCGCGATTCTGACGTAATGTAACAAAACCTGTCGGTGCATTGAGTGCTTGATCACTTTCTGCGTACACAAGACCATCGTCGCACAGAATTGGGGTGGTTTTCTCGATCAGATCTGGGAACCAGGTGTTTTCAAAGGGGGGATCTAATAAAATGAGATCCCAACACTGGGGTGAAGGCCGGTTCAGAAAACTCATCGCATCTGCGCGTATGATCTGCACGTGGGATGCTTGGAGCCGCTCACGTGTTTTGTGTAAGCAGCGCAGGGCTGCCGGGTTGTTTTCAACCAGAACGGCTTGCGAGACACCTCGCGATGCCGCCTCAAAACCCAGTGCGCCCGTCCCGGCAAAAAGATCTAGTACACGCTTTTGTGCATAATCAGTGTTCCAGAAGTGTGACAACCAGTTAAATAACGTCTCACGCACTCGATCGGGCGTGGGACGAAGCCCAGGCCCGTCGGGGACTTCGATGCGGCTGCGGCGATATTGACCACCGACGATCCGGATTGATTTTTTGACCATGTTTAGATTTTTTAGAAGAAAACGGGCTGATAAACAGACTGAAGATACACAAGTTGTTGTTGATGAATCGTTGCAAACAGCAGATCAGAATACGACGGATGAGACTGAAGTCTCAGCGCAGTTAACTAGTGAGCCTATCACGGAGAAGTCGACCGTTCAGGTCACTTCGGATGTGGTGCCTGCTCCAGTTGTAGAGCCTGAGTCAGAACCAGAACCAGAGCCTCAACTTCAACCATCTCCGGTCGCAGAATCATCGGAACCTGTTTCGGCAGAGGTTGTTGAGCCGCTTGAATCCCCACCTTCTGTTGCGCCTGAGCCTACGTCAGACTCTACGTCCGAGAACGAGACGTCTGTCATTCTAGAACAGTCGGTCCCATCGGAACAAACACCGGCCAAGAAATCATGGATGTCGCGTTTGCGCCAAGGCCTGTCACGTACAGGTCGCAGCATTGGCGGCATTTTTGTGGGCAGTCGGATTGAAGAGTCGTTGTACGAAGACCTTGAGTCTGCCTTGATTATGGCAGATGCCGGTGTTCAGGCTTCAGTTGAATTGATTGCCAAGCTCAGAAAAGAAGTGGGCCGACGACGTTTGCAAACCCCACAAGAAGTGCGTCAAGCTTTGGTGGATGTGCTGACTGAGCATCTGGCTTGCCTAGAGAAGCCGTTTGATGTCGGCCATGTGCAGCCCTTGGTGATGATGATCGCCGGGGTCAATGGTGCGGGTAAAACAACCTCCATTGGTAAATTGGCTTTCTCCCTACAAAAAAGTAACCAGAAAGTGCTGTTGGCTGCAGGAGATACTTTCCGGGCCGCAGCCCGTGAACAGCTGGTCGCTTGGGGTGAACGCAATAACGTGGCTGTGATTGCGCAAACTGGAGGTGATCCCGCCGCTGTCGCTTTTGATGCGGTTCATGCTGGACATGCGCGCGGCATGGATGTCGTGATGGTGGACACTGCGGGTCGTTTGCCAACGCAATTGCATTTGATGGAAGAGCTTAAAAAGATTGCACGCGTGATTCGTAAAGCCGATGAGCAAGCCCCGCACGAAGTTTTGTTGGTCGTGGACGGAAACACAGGACAGAACGCTTTGGCACAAGTCAAAGCATTTGATGAGGCTTTGACGCTCACTGGCTTAATCGTCACTAAATTGGATGGAACGGCTAAAGGCGGAGTACTTGCTGCACTGGCAGCCGGTGCACAGGGCTGTCGTCCGATTCCTGTGTATTGGGTGGGTGTGGGTGAGCAGATTGAGGATTTGCAGCCATTTGTAGCGCGTGAATTTGCACAAGCACTGGTGGGTGAGGGCTCGTCCGCTTAAACATCGAGCTGTTCAGGAATGATTCCGAGTGCAGCGGCAATTTCTTGACGATTTATCTCAGACAGGCAATGTCTCTGTTCTTGCTGTGAATAGGTAGATAGTGAAACACCCAGCCGCTGCGCCAATTCTTGTTGGCTGATCCCTAAGTGCTCTCGCCAAGCGCGAGCAATGCCCCATTCGTAATCAATCATCATGGATACGACTTGATGGGGCACATAACAATTCGAAATGTGTGAATCTTTGTCTGGTTTTATAAGCTTTGTGTCCATCTTGTTTCCGATTAAAAACACACCAATGAAATTTAAGCTCGGCTCATGAGAGATTGGATCCAGCGTGTTGCGTGAGCAATCGAGCAAATAATGACAGCATCCAGCCCTGAAACTCAGTACTGACAACGAGGCTTTGCATATTGTGTGTGCTGTGTGTGTCTGCGGTATTTGTTTGATGAGTATCGGATTCCTTTAACTGCTCTAGCTGCTTTAATACTCGTTCTATCAGCGCTTGGTCTGATTGGTTGGTCACTGCAGAAAGGTCTTTGGTGTTTGCCAAGAGTGTTTGTAAACGAATGAGTTGCTGTTCAATCTCAGGGGTGTGCGGATACAGCGCTTTGGGGTCATCAGATTGGATTTGCTGCAAGCTGCTTCGCGCAAGTTGCTCGATGATCTGAAGTGCTTGTTTGTGGGGTGGCGTGTGCGATGGTGTGCGTGTGTCAGACGTCCCTTTGCTGACTCGTGTAGTTACTTCTTGACTGTGTGAGCTTGAGCGGGCAAGTCGATCGCCTCGTTCGGCTTTGCTACGAAACTCCAAAGCCAATTGATGTTGAGTCAGCCATTGCAGACCCGAATCAAGCACTGCACTGATGTCGCCTTCTTTGAGTTCAAACTCGACTTCTGATATTGAGGTTTGATGTGCGCCTGCGCGAATGAAGCCAGTGTCATGGGCAAGCTCAACCAATCCTGTGTGAGTTTGCAAATAGGCGATGCGTCGCTGCACGTCGGTTTCAAAGCGGATCTGTAAGGTTGCTTGTAAGGGTTTTAATAAATCGTAAATAGGCTGGTTTTTGTAGAGCTCAAGATCGAGTTCAGGTGTGTTTAATGGATGGTTTAGCTCCAGTTGCTCAATTGCGTGAGAGCCGGGTGCTTTCAAGGTTTGTACCCATTGTTGATCTTCTCGTCGGATCCGAATGGCAATGCTGCGTTTAGCGAGATCACGTTCTGGCGTATCAAAGTATTTTGCTTGCAAATGAATCAGATGTCCAGGCAACTGATTGACGGCATTGGACAGGCTGGTTTGGCTTTGTGGTGGGATGTAAAGTCGCAATTCAAGTTCGGAAAGTGTGCTCATCGGATTTTACTAAGGGAGATCGTGGGTGTTGTGTCGCGCGTGGCTCTATAATGCCATGCTATTAGGAATTAATAGAATGACAGAGGTGCAAAAGCATGGCAGCAAGTGAACAGGCGCTTGGGCAGTCAAGTGCAGATAGCCAAGACTTTTCTGGCGCGATTTCTTCAGTCGAAGAGATTGTAAAAGAGCTCAAGGCAGGACGAATGGTCATTCTGATTGACGAAGAAGACCGAGAAAATGAAGGCGACTTGGTGATGGCGGCCGAGTTTGTCACGCCCGAAGCCATTAACTTCATGGTGACCCATGCGCGCGGTTTAGTTTGTTTGACATTGACTGAAGAGCGTTGCCGACAGCTGGACCTGCCACTGATGTCAAGCCGCAATGGGACGGTATTTGAAACCAATTTTACGGTCTCAATTGAAGCCGCTCATGGTGTTCACACCGGAATTTCTGTGGCTGACCGCGCGCGAACCATTGAAGCTGCGGTTGCGCCAGATGCCAAACCACAGGATCTCGTGCAACCAGGACATATTTTTCCGGTTCAGGCGATGCCTGGCGGCGTGTTGGTGCGAGCTGGCCACACAGAAGCGGGCTGTGACCTGACCGCCATGGCGGGTCTAGAACCGGCCGCTGTGATCTGTGAGATTCTCAAAGATGATGGCACGATGGCACGTTTGCCTGATTTGGTGACCTACGCGCAGAAACATCAACTTAAAATTGGCACGATTGCTGATTTAATTCAATATCGTAGTCAGACAGAATCGGTTGTCGACAAGCTTGGTGAACGACAAGTCACCACGCGTTGGGGTGAGTTCTTGTTGACTGGCTACCAAGACACGGTGGATGGACACATTCATCTAGCCTTGTCTTGCGGAGAGATTGATGCGCAGGCCCCCACGCTGGTGCGAGTCCACGAACCAACGACGGTGCTGGATTTTATTTGTGATCAGCCCGGTGGGCACACTTGGAGTATTGAGAGCGCGATGCAATCGCTGAAAGCTGCTGGCTCAGGTGTAATCGTATTTCTGAATGCAAACACGGATGCACAAAACCTAGTCAGCCAGTTTGATGATATTGTCAATCAGGATGCAAAAGAAGCACCTGTCAGCAAAACACCGCCACGCACGAATCTTCGTACTTACGGGATTGGTGCGCAAATATTACGAGATCTGGGTGTGGGTAAAATGTGCCTGCTGGCGCGTCCACGCAAAATGCCCAGTATCATGCAAGGGTTTGGTCTTGAAGTCGTCTCTTATGACGACGGTTCGCAATTTCACACACAACAGGATGAGTCATGAGCCTCTACACAATTACACCGGATCTCAATGGTGAAGATCTGCATATCGGTATCGTACGGGCACGTTTTAACGAGCCTATTGGTTTGGCGCAACTGGATGCCTGCGTGCGTGAGCTCGTTGAGCTAGGCGTCGAAGAAGAAGACATCATGGTTGTGACCGTTCCAGGTGCACTTGAGTTGGGTGTGACCTTGGCACATCTGGCTGAAACAGGTGAGTTTGATGCCCTGATTGCTTTGGGTGCGGTGATTCGCGGTGATACCTATCATTTCGAAGTGGTCAGTAATGAAAGTGCGTCTGCCATCAGCCGTGTGTCGCTGGAAACTGGCATGCCGGTGATCAACGGTGTGTTGACGACGGAAGACTTTGAGCAAGCGGATGAGCGTGCCGAAGGCAAAGGTCGAGATTGTGCCCAAGCTGCCGTTGAAATGAGTAATCTGCTCATCGCACTGGAGCCCGAGCTCGATGACTCTGATTTCGAGTTCGTGGACTTCGAAGACGAAGAGGATGAAACAGACAAACCATGAGCGAATCGCTTGAAGTGAAGGGCGCGCGCACGGGCTCGCGCCCCAAAAGCCGTCGTCGTGCGCGTGAATATGTTGTTCAGGCCTTGTACGCTTGGTTACTGAATGCGCCCAAAGGGATCGGTGAGCTGGGTGTGATTGAAGCCCATGTGCGTGATGATGCCGAATTTGAACAGGCCGATGCCGAGTGGTTTGAATCGATTTGGCGAGGCGTGACTGCGCAAGACGAGGCCGAGTCGTTGCGTGAACTCTTCATGCCGTATGTGGATCGTAGCTTGCATGAAATGTCGCCTGTGGAACATGCGATTTTGCTTTTAGGAACTTATGAGCTCGTGCATGCGCAAGAGGTACCTTACCGCGTTGCAATCAATGAGTCTGTCGAGTTGGCCAAATCGTTTGGTGCGACCGATGGTTTCAAGTTCATTAACGGAGTGCTGGATAAGGTCGCTGCGCAAGTGCGTGAGCCAGAAATAAGGCGTAAACGTTGATTTGCGTTCATTCACGCTAATTCGTTTTACGGAGTTTCTGCCATGGCGCTCGATGAGTTCTCTCTGATCCGCCAGTTTTTTACGGCGTCTATGCCAGCCAATGTCCTTGGGCCCGGTGATGACGCCGCGCGCGTGCCCATGCCACTGGGTGCGCAACTTGTTGTCACCAAAGATTTGCTCATTGAAGGGCAACATTTCTTTCCGAATGTGAAGCCATTATCTTTGGGATATAAAAGCCTAGCGGTGAATCTATCGGATCTCGCAGCCATGGGAGCAACTCCAGTTGGTTGCTTATTGGGCTTGGGCCTTCCGAAGGCTGATCCTGTCTGGCTGCAAGGTTTTTCAGAAGGCTTTTTGTCCTTGTCACAAGCGGCTCAATGCCCCTTGGTCGGCGGTGATACAGTCCGTGCGCAAGACTTAGCGATCATTAGTGTGACAGCGTTGGGCGCTTTGCCAAGCGGTCAGACCGGTCTGTTGCGTTCGGGTGCGCAAGTGGGCGACGATATCTGGGTGAGTGGCTATTTGGGTGCAGCCCATATCGCACTACTTGGCTTGCAAGGTGATGACCGTATTTCTGCGCAACGTCTAGAGCAGACTCGTCATGCACTGGAAAAGCCACAGCCGCGATTGGCGTTGGGTCAGGGTTTACTAAATCTTGCACACAGTGCGATCGATATTTCCGATGGGTTTGTGCAAGATTTGGGTCATGTTTTGACGGCCAGTGTGTGTGGTGCGACGATTGACTATGCAGCCATGCCGATCCATCCTGCTTTGTTAGATATACCCTTAGCGTTGCAACAAGAAGCGGTGCTTAGTGGAGGGGATGTGTTTGAACTGTGTTTCACAGCACCCGAGTCAAATCGTGCCGCTGTTTTAGCGCTTGGTAAGGCATTGAATATTCAAGTCACCCGAGTGGGTGCTATTGAGCAAACCTCTGGTCTTCGAGTTTTAGATCAGTTTGCGCAGCCCATAAAAATTTCATACGGTGGTTTTGACCACTTTAAAGATCATGAAAAAAGATGATGCGACACATTTGTCAGTCAGCCAACGTCATAAGGTTCGCTGGCCGACATTATCAGAATTAGTGCGCGATCCCGCTGCGTTTGTGGCCTTTGGCTTTGGCATTGGACTGGTTCGACCGGGTTCAGGCACATGGGGTACGTTGTTGGCTGCGCTCATTTGGTGGGCAGTACAACCTGAACCGACCGTGTGGTTGGGGATTGCGCTTGCCGTCGCGTTTGTGTTTGGTTGCTGGATTTGTGAACGCACGGGCAGTCGTTTAGGGACCGCCGATCACGTGGGGATGGTCTGGGATGAGATGGTCGCTTTGTGGCTTTTGTTATGGATTTTGCCGCAAACGTGTCTAGCCTTTATTCTGGCGATTGTTTTCTTTCGCGTTTTTGATGTTGCAAAGCCTTATCCCATTCATCAGCTAGAGGCCATGATGCCAGGTGGCGTAGGCGTGATGGTGGATGACGTCGTGGCTGCCATTTACGCTTGGGTGGTTATTGCCATCATCTTGGCGTTTGTGCCGGTATAGGAGCTTGAAGCAAAATGGATGTTAGCCAGACTTTAGAGCAGCGTGTCGCTGAATTAGGTGAACAGTTGGTTGCTCAGTCACGTTTTGTGGCAACAGCTGAGTCTTGCACGGGTGGCTTACTGGCAGGGGCTTTAACATCGGTCTCTGGGAGCAGTGCCTGGTTTGATCAGGGTTGGGTGACCTATACCAATGCCGCTAAAACGACCCAGCTGGGTGTGTCTCCAGAAATTTTGCAAGCTTTTGGGGCGGTTAGTGAACAGGTTGCTAAACAAATGGCGGCAGGTGTTCTAGCGATGGCGCCTGAAGCCACGCTTTCACTCACAACCACAGGTATTGCAGGTCCTGGTGGGGCAACAGCCGACAAACCGGTTGGTTTGGTTTGGTTTGGTTTTGCACAACGCTTAGATGATGTCGTGGTGGTGACGGCAGAGCATCGGGTTTTTACTGGTGACCGTGAAGCTGTTCGAATGCAAGCAGTCCGATTTGCAATTGAGCATGTACTGCAATTGACGGATAGTCGGACTGCTTAATTAGATAGTTAGCTCGGTTTGTTGCGGTGCTGGTTGATCAGGTCGCGTGTGTTTTTTGCGGCTAAAGCGCTGGCTTGTGCCCAGTCTGCATCCTGACTGGCATACAGAATGGCCCGTGATGAATTAATCATCATGCCCATGCCTTGGCTGTCGCAACCCGCTTGGCAGGTTGCCGCAATATCACCACCTTGTGCACCGATTCCAGGGACTAATAGAGGTAAATCGCCTACAGCAGCACGAACTTTGGCCAGTTCATCAGGGAATGTGGCGCCGACCACAAGCGCACACTGATTGTTCGTATTCCATTCTTCGGCCACCATGCGGGCAACATGCAAATACAAGGGTTCATCTTTCACTTCGAGCGCCTGCAAATCCGATCCGCCGGGGTTGGATGTGCGGCAAAGCACGATGACACCTTTGTCGCCACGCTCTAGATAAGGTTCGGCAGAGTCAAAACCCATGTATGGATTAATGGTGACAGCATCGGCCTGATAGCGGTCATACGCTTCGATCGCGTACTGTTGAGCGGTGCTGCCAATGTCACCTCGTTTGGCATCGAGGACGAGAACATGTTCAGGGTATTGTTGACGAATGGCGTGACAAACTTCTTCAAGGATATGTTCGGCTCGAATCGCTGCAAAATAAGCGATTTGAGGTTTGAAACCACAGGTGTAAGGCGCGGTTGCATGCACAACTTCTAAACAGAAGTCCCGAAGTCCTTCTAGAGAATCCCCAAAGATGGCCGGTATGCGTTTGGGATCCGGATCAAGGCCGACCATCAAGAGTGAGTCAGATTGTTGCCAGCGATATTTGAGTTTGTCTAAAAACGAGGTTGTCATGGAGTTCGGATCGACGTGTGAGAAATGAGTGAATCCTCATCATACTTCAGCCTGTGTGTGGATAAGGTGTTCTGAAGGTGGCATCGATGACGCACGATGTTTCGGGTGTCTGTGCTACGAAGTGAAAAAGTTTGTTAGTCTGTCGAAAGAAACAAAAATACACTGGATTGATTCAATCACCATTTTTAGAGGAAGCACACTAGCATGCCCATTATGCACACACGGATTCCGACCGGATCCAGTCAAGAACAAAAAACTACGTTACTTCAGTCCTTAAGTCAGGATGTTGTGGAGACGATTGGAGCGCCACTTGCAAACGTGCGAGTCACTTTGGAAGAAGTTGCGCCTGCAGATACGATTGTGGGTGGAACGCTCGGACATTCGATGGCGTTTGTTGAACTGATTTTGATCGAAGGTCGAACGGCTGAGGCCAAAGCGGCAGTGATCAAGGCTTTGGCGCAAACGATTGAGAAAGTGATCGGTGTGTCACAGCAAGATACGCGGATTATGGTTGTGGATGCGCCTAAAACAGATCTGGGCGTCGCCGGCGGTATCACGGCGGCAGCGGCCGGGCGTTAATAAACCGCTTTGATTTGAACAGATAATGAAGAATCCCAATAAATCCGGGATTCTTCAAATGTTTGTAACTCGTTAGAAAGTGAGTGCTTTGTCACTGTCGATCACCCATTTAGCAAGTTCTGGCATGGTTGCTTCTTGTGCACCATCGAAATAGGGATGGTTTTTATAGATCCCGCAGCGAGCCATACATGTTCCACAAACTTTGACCGGAATCTCGCGTGCAATGAGATCTTTGAGCATCTGACTTAAATCCTGATCGTAGTGTTCTGGGGGCGTGCACACGTCGCGCGCCATATCGACAGAATCATTCATCAGGAAAATCCTGACTTCGCTACCTTCCTTTAAAAGCTGAGCGGCTAGACGTAGACCGTTCCATGTCACGTCGGTATTGTCATGGGGCTCACGATTGAAAACAATTAAGATTTTCATTGTTCAACTCCACTCTCATCGGTTTTAGAAACAAAAAAAATTTGTCAACTTCTAGGTAGGCATGCGCATCAATATATTATTGTATATACCGATTGATTGAATTGTTTCAATGCAAGAAGTGAGCAGGTTGTTTAGGTCTGCAGGAGTTTTTAGGTGGTAAGGGGCTCAATGAGTCCTCATTTAAAAGTGTAAGAGGATTGATTTACTGCGCTATTTCGAGAAAAACACAAATTATTTTGTACTTGCTCTTGAAATCAGAGAAAGAGCCCATATAATTAGCACTCAAGGCGGGCGAGTGCTAACAAGTGCAACGCTCGCACATTTTTGTACAACCTCTTTTATGTTAATGGAGTCATACATGGCCTTGCGTCCCCTGCACGATCGTGTGATCGTCAAACGTCTGGACAACGAGCGTACAACCGCTTCAGGAATTGTTATTCCGGATAGCGCCGCAGAAAAACCTGATCAAGGTGAAGTTGTTGCGGTTGGTCCCGGTAAGCGTAGTGATGATGGCAATCTTCAGCCGCTTGATGTCAAAGTTGGTGACAAAGTTTTGTTTGGCAAATACGCTGGCCAAACAGTCAAGGTGGATGGTGAAGAGGTTCTCGTGATTCGCGAAGAAGAGATTCTCGCGGTCGTTGTCTGATTTGACTGACCTTATCACTGTTATCTGAAGTTGAATTGAATAAATAAAGGTAAATTACATGGCTGCAAAGCAAGTTTATTTTGGTGAAGACGTCCGCTCACGCGTTGTGCGCGGTGTCAATACATTGGCAAATGCTGTTAAAACGACATTAGGCCCTAAAGGTCGTAACGTCGTTCTGGAGCGCAGCTTTGGCGCCCCAACCGTGACGAAAGATGGTGTGTCTGTTGCAAAAGAAATCGAACTCAAAGATCGCTTTGAGAACATCGGTGCACAACTCGTGAAAGAAGTTGCTGCTAAAACATCCGATACAGCGGGTGACGGTACAACAACCGCAACCGTTTTGGCACAAGCCATTGTTGTGGAAGGTTTGAAGTACGTGGCCGCTGGCATCAGTCCCATGGACCTCAAGCGTGGTATCGATAAAGCTGTTGTGGTCGCCGTTGAAGAGCTGCGCAAGCTGTCCAAGCCTTGCTCCACAACCAAAGAAATCGCTCAAGTGGGTTCAATCTCCGCAAACAGCGATGCATCCATCGGTAAGATCATTGCTGATGCAATGGACAAAGTGGGTAAAGAAGGTGTGATTACTGTTGAAGACGGTAAGTCACTGGATAACGAGTTGGACGTGGTCGAGGGTATGCAGTTTGACCGTGGTTACCTCTCCCCATACTTCATCACCAACCCAGAAAAGCAAGTGGCTGCTCTGGAAGATCCATATATCTTGATTTTTGACAAAAAAATCAGCAATATCCGTGATCTGTTGCCAATCCTCGAAGCGGTTGCGAAATCCAGCCGTCCTCTGTTGATCATTGCAGAAGACGTTGAAGGTGAAGCATTGGCAACACTGGTTGTGAACAATATCCGTGGCATCCTGAAAACCACCGCTGTGAAAGCACCTGGTTTTGGTGATCGCCGTAAAGCGATGTTGGAAGACATTGCTGTGTTGACTGGCGGTACCGTGATCTCCGAAGAAACCGGTCTGTCACTTGAAAAAGCCACGATCGAAGATCTGGGTCAAGCAAAACGCATCGAAGTTGCCAAAGAAAACACAACGATTATTGATGGTGCTGGCCAAGCCGAAACCATCGAAGCACGTGTGAAGCAGATCCGTGCACAAATCGAAGAAGCCACTTCCGACTACGATCGTGAAAAACTGCAAGAGCGCGTAGCCAAGTTGGCTGGCGGTGTTGCCGTGATTCGCGTGGGTGCTGCTACCGAAGTCGAAATGAAAGAAAAGAAAGCTCGCGTTGAAGATGCGCTGCATGCAACACGCGCTGCTGTGGAAGAAGGAATTGTGCCTGGTGGTGGTGTTGCGCTGTTGCGTGCACGTACCGCGATCGTTGACCTGAAAGGCGACAACGCCGATCAAGACGCCGGTATCCGTTTGATCCAGCGTGCAATTGAAGCACCGCTGCGCACCATCGTTGCAAACGCTGGTGAAGAGCCTAGCGTGATTGTGAACGCAGTGGCCGAAGGCGAAGGTAACTTTGGTTACAACGCCGCAACTGGCGAATACGGTAACTTGGTTGAGCAAGGTGTTCTGGATCCCACGAAAGTGACCCGCAGCGCATTGCAAAACGCCGCTTCCGTGGCTGGTCTGTTGTTGACCACCGAAGTCGCTGTGTGCGAAATCCCTGAAGAGAAGCCGGCTGCAATGCCTGCTGACATGGGTGGCATGGGCGGTATGGGTGGCATGGGCGGTATGGGCTTCTAATCGAAACCCAGTGTCACACACACGGGGGATTATTCCCCTGAGTACAACAACCTCTGGCTGGAGACGGTCAGGGGTTGTTTTTTATTTAAACTGAATGTTTGTGAGTTGCTCGTCAAATAAAAAGGGGTCGAAGTGGAGACAGATTGGACGTGGTTTTGGGTGCCAGCAACAATTTTTGCGGCTGCTTCACAAGCGGGAAGAAATGCAATACAAAAAAGTTTGACAGCAGAGCTGGGCACAATGGGGGCGACTCAAGTTCGCTTCCTGTTTGGCTTTCCGTTTGCGTGTCTATTCTTTTTGATTGCGTGGTTTGCGACAGATTCGGCGATGCCGAGCGTAGATGCTAAGTTTTTGGGCTTTGTAACGTTGGGTGCATTGGCACAAATTGCTGCAACGGCCTTAATGCTAGCGGCGATGAAATCTCGAGATTTTGTGGTGGTGACTGTTTGGACAAAGACAGAGCCCGTACAGGTAGCGTTATTTGGTGTCTTGGTGCTTAGTGATCCGCTGGGGTTAGGAACGGCCACAGCAATCGTTCTGGCGACTCTAGGAGTGGTTTGGATGGGTTATAAGCCTGTTTCAAAAACATCAGGTGCAAAAAGAGACTATGGCCCAGTCTTTTTTGGACTTTTGGCGGCCGCATGTTTTGCAGTGGCTGCGGTAGGTTTCAGAGGTGCCATTTTGTCTTTGCCAGAAGGAAACTTCCTCATTCGCGCTTCTTGGACGTTAGTGTGTGGATTGTTTATCCAAGCATTCGTTCTGGCTGTTTGGATGCGCATCACCGACCCTGCAGCCTGGCAACGTTGTATTTCTGCTTGGAAGATTTCGCTTGCAGGTGGTTTTTTAGGCGCAGCTGCGTCGCAAGGGTGGTTTATTGGTTTTGCGTTAACGACGGCAGCCAATGTGCGTACGCTCGGCTTGGTTGAAGTCTTTTTTGCACAAATGCTTTCAAAGAGACTCTTTGATGGCAGTACGTCTCGTCAGGAACGTATTGGTATGCTCCTGATCGTCTTGGGTGTCGTTGCGCTTCTATGGTTGCAACGTTGAACGTTTTTGACTACGACTTGTACCAGAACTCTTAAAAAGAAGAAAAGGTGATCAGATTGACTCTGATCACCTTGGTGTTGAGCTAGTTTAAAAATCGATTAGAGCATCTTCAGGCGTTGCTCAGCTGTTTGGGCAGCTTCAGAGCCTGGATAATCTTTTGTGATTTTTTGCAAAGAGGCTTTGGCACCCGCACGATCATTGAGTTCGTATTGGCTAGCTGCCAACACTAAAAGCGCATCAGGTGAGCGTGGATGCTCAGGATTGGCCTTCACCAGATTTTGTAATGTGGTGTTGGCCTCCTTATAGTTGCGATTGGCATACAAGCTACTGCCCAGATAGAACTTAGCCGCAGGTGCAAGCGCACTGTCCGGATAGACTGTTAGAAATGCTTGAAAAGATTCGATTGCACCCTGTGCATCGCCTTGACGATACATGTCAAGCGCACCTTCATAAGCATCTTGCTCCACGGAGCTGCCAGCCTGTTCAGGTGTACTTGAAGAACGGTTGTAGCTTGGTCCACCGAGCTCTTCAATCATGCCGCGAAGCCGTGAAATCTCCAGTTCGAGTGTGTCGATACGGTCTGACATTTGCATGTTGATGCGTTGAGTCGTATCGGTCAGTACTTTCATCTGTTGACGCACTTCGTTGATCGCCTGGCGAGCCTCATTGTCGGCGGAAAATGCAAAGGCGCCCGAAACTAACGAGGTTGACAGCGCGAGTGAAGCGCCACACATTACATACCACTTCATGAATTTCTCCTGCGAGTTCTATCTCAGTGACAGACTGAAAAGCTTAACGACGTTCGTACACAATATCCGCACGACGGTTTTCTGCATGATCTTGTTCAGAATAACCAAGCGCACGTGGCTTTTCTTTACCGAAACTGATGGTCTCGATTTGCTGGTCATTCGTACCCATGAGCGTCATAACACGACGAACCGCTTCTGCACGACGGTGACCAAGCGCCAAGTTATATTCGGAACCGCCAACAGCGTCAGTGTTGCCTTCAATGACGATGTTTTGTTGCGGATGACTACGTAAATAGTTTGCGTGGTTTTCAACAGTTGGGCGGTATTGCTCGTCCACATTGTATTTGTTGAACTCAAAATACACCGATCGATCAGAGGATAGAACACTATTGGGATTGAAAGGATCCATCGCAGAACCGTGAGCACCGGACGAATCAGCACCAGCGTCGTCAAGTGCAACAGAGGAGCAGGCAGCTAGCCCAAAACCTAAAAAGATGGCTGTTATGGATAGGGCAAGGCGGGAATTCATATTAAGTCCTTAAATTATCAAGGGTTTGTTGTCTGAGGGCTTTGCGCATTTTGATTGAAAGGCCCCCAGGTTGGTTCACGGATTTCACCGTTATGGATCGAAAGGGTCTGACGCATTCTTCCATCACTGGATACGCCGGCGAGCATATGACGACCACCCTGACGTGAAGCGTAAAGAACTTGTTTGCCGTTCGGTGCGAAACTCGGTGACTGATCATCGGGACCCTGAGTGAGTAGGGTTTCCGTACCGGTCTCAAGATCAACGGATGCGATGCGGAACGCGCCACCACGTCTGGTGACCATCAGCAAGCTTTTGCCATCCGGAGAAATACGTGGACTGATATTGTAATCGCCATTAAAGGAGACGCGGCGAGCTTCCCCACCACTGACGGGAATTTGATAGATTTGAGGACGTCCACTGCGATCACTTGTAAAGAAAATGCTTTGTCCGTCAGGGCTAAAGACGGGTTCTGTGTCAATGAGCGGTGAGCGTGTCAAACGGCGCAAGTTGGAGCCATCGTGTGCGTTAATTAAATAGATTTGAGATAAACCCTCACGCGTCAGGACGACTGCGAGGGTATTGCCATCAGGTGACCACGCGGGCGCTGAGTTGTTGCCTTTGAAATTAGCTACAGGGGTGCGTTTGCTCGATGACAGTTCGTGAACATAGACAACGGGCTTACCTGTTTCAAAACTTACATAAGCCAGCTTAGAGCCGTCAGGTGACCAGGCAGGGGAAATGATAGGTTCACGCGAACGTAAGGCGATTTGTGGGTTTTGACCATCAGAGTCGGCAATCTGAAGCTCGTAAGTGTTGCCGTGTTTGAGCACATAGGCAATGCGTGTTGCAAAAACACCGGGAATGCCAGTGATGTGCTCATAGATACGATCGGCAATTTGGTGGGCAATGCGACGCAGTTCACGATCGGATCCCGTGAAAACAACACCATCGAGATTGGTGTCGTTAATTGTATCGGCCAATCGATAGCGGACTTCGTATTGATCACCAGATTCTTTTGTGACTGTGCCATAGGCGACGTAGTCAGCCCCACGGGTACGCCACTCTTCGTAGGCAATAGGGGTGTCCACTTCTAACTTTGCGCCTGTTGCGTTAATTAAGCGAAACTGGCCTGAACGCGTTAGATCTGCGCGAATCACTTCTGCAATTAAACGACCGGTTGAGTCGCCTGTAAAGTCAGCGATTGCAATCGGATATTGTTTGGCACCTGTTCCTGAAATGTCTACCCGTAATTGTGCGTTGGCAGAGGGCGCAGAGAAAACTAGAAAACAAGTCAGAAATACACTTAGCCACTGAGTTAGTTTTTTCATTATGGTTTCAGATAATGATGTAGGTGATAAATTTGTGACAACGGTTTGCATGGGCTGTCTCTCCGCTTAGTCATACATGTGGTAGTTCACATCAATGTACGACGGATACTTACCTGTAGGTGGTTTAGGGAAGGGTGAGCAACGACGCACACCAATTTCTACTGCTCGATCAAAGCCAGGGTTTCCAGAACTACGACGCAGGTTCAGGCTCATGACGCTGCCGTCTGATTTTAACTGTACTCGGTAGAGTGCGGCAGGATTTGCCTTACCTTGACGCAATGGTGTTGGGAATGACACGTTGGGTCGAATGCAAGCGCGCACCATGCCAGCATACACGGCATCGGCGCCACCGCCTTCACGATTCTGTGCCGCTTTACCGCCAGCAACGCCAGTTGCACCCATCACGTCACTTCGGAACGCATCACGCAAAGCTTTGTCAGCAGCCGCTTTTTTGGCGGCCTCTTCACGTGCTTTTTGTTCTGCAAGCTGTTTGCGTTTCTTCTCTTCTTCCAATTTCGCCTGTCGCTCTTTTTCTAAGCGCTCTTGCTCAAGCTTGGCTTTGCGTTCTTTTTCCTGCTTTTCTTTTTCCAGCCGCTCTCGTTGTAGCTTAGCCAATCGCTCCTTTTCTTGTTTTTCCTTCTCGAGTCGTTCAGCTTCGAGTTTGGCTTGGCGTTCTTTTTCTTGCTTTTCTTTTTCCAAACGCTCCTGTTCTAGTTTAGCTAGTCGTTCTTGCTCTTGTTTTTCTTTCTCGAGGCGCTCAGCTTCGAGTTTGGCTTGACGCTCTTTCTCTTGACGCTCTTTTTCGAGGCGTTCTTCCTCTAGTTTCGCCAACCGCTCTTTTTCAAGTTGAGCTTGTCGTTCTTGTTCAATCCGCTCTTGCTCAAGACGTTCTTTTTCGAGACGTTCCTCTTCCAGCTTGGCTAGACGCTCTTGCTCAAGTCGTTCGGCTTCCAATTGGTCTTGACGTTCTTTCTCGAGTCTTTGCTGTTCAAGTTGTGCGAGACGTTCTTTTTCCAGCGCTTCTTCTTTGCGCTTTTCTTCCAATGCAATTTCAGCGTCAATCGCAGCTTGTTGCTCAGGTGTGATGGCTGGCGTTGAGGGTGTTTCTGGCTCTGGCTGCGGCTCAGGATCTAGATACTGCTCTGGCTCTGGCTCCGGTTCTGGCTCCGGCTCCGGTTCTGGCTCCGGCTCCGGTTCTGGCTCTGGCTCCGGTTCTGGCTCGATTTCAGGTTCTACTTCGGGTTCAGGCTGGGGTTCCGGCTCAGGTTCTACTTCGGGCTCTGGCTCCGGGGACTCTTGAGCGTCAGGAGAGCGTGGGATTTGTTGCGTTTCGCCTTCCATCCAAAGTTCTACCATGACGGGACCAGGCTTCTCAACGGACCAACTCCAACTCAAGATGAAAAAAATCAACAAAGCGACGTGTAAACCCAACGCGATCGCAAAGCTGCGTGCGAGTGGTTCATCGCGACGACGATCTGCTTTAAGAAGTGAGCGAAAAGAACGCGAGGCCATTATTTCTCAGGTTTTGGGGTGACATCAACAGGTTGTTCGCCCTGGCGCTGTTCAACAAGGAGTCCGAGGCGGTCAATTCCGTTGGCACGTAAACTATCCATGAGTTCTACAACCGATTCATAGGGAACCTTGCCGTGTGCTGCAATCACGACGGGTTGATCATCTTGACGGACTGACAACAGTGTTTGTGCAATCGCGTCGCGTGCAACAGGCTCAAAATGCACACCAGGTTCGCGCACGCGCCAAGCGACTTCACCGTCTTGTCCGATTTGAACTTCGATGGGTGCAGCCGGTACGCTCGTGGCTTGCCCGACGCGCGGCAGATCGATCACACCGGGTGTGATCAAGGGTGCGGTCACCATAAAAATGACCAGCAACACCAACATCACGTCGATGTATGGCACGACGTTGATTTCGTTTTTAAGCCGTCTGCTAGAGCCACGACGGCCTGCGCGCAGAGATCTCATGAGCGGGATTGCCTTTGCAGAATATTCAGAAACTCATCAATAAACGTTTCAAATCGTGTGGCGATTCGGTCAATGTCATCTGTGTAACGGTTGTACGCCACGACGGCGGGAATGGCTGCAAACAAACCAATGGCGGTTGCAATCAGGGCTTCAGCAATCCCTGGTGCAACGGCTGCAAGCGTGGCGTTTTCGACGTTCGACAGTCCCATAAAGGCATGCATGATGCCCCAGACCGTACCCAGCAGGCCGATGTAAGGACTGACGGATCCGACGGACGCAAGAAATCCTAGGTGTGTTTCCATCTCATCGAGCTCACGCTGAAAGGATGCGCGCATGGCGCGTCGGGCACCATCGATGCCTGTGCCAGTGGAGACGCGATGAGCTTTCAAATATTCGGTCATACCGGCATCAAAGATTCTTGCCAACGGGCCTTGTTCTTGGCGTCGTTTGCTGACCGTCTGGTGCAATTGGGCTAAATCGCCACCTGACCAGAAATCATCTTCGAAATCGCGGGTTTGTACGCGAACTTTTCGTAATAAGAGTCGCTTTGAAAAAATGTATGTCCAGGAAACAATGGAAGCAACGACCAAAAGCAGCATAATGAACTGCACGGGTAAACTGGCTTCCAGAATCAGCGACATTAGTGACATGTCTGCAGAGGCTACGGGCATCTTTTTCTCTGATTAGTTAGAAATAAACTGGTTACGTAAGGCGTCGGGTATGGCAGTTGGCCGGAATGTTTCAGCATGAACGCAGCATAAACGCACGTTTGCGCTTGCCAATAACATTCCATCACGCAACACACGTTGGTCAAAGTGTAACGAAGCTTTGCCGATCTGGCTGATCATACTCTCAACGGTTAATAAATCATCGAGTTTAGCTGCCTGGCGATACTCTATCGTTAATCCAGCAACAACAAACAAAATTCCTTTGTCTGCTGCAAGTTGTGTTTGAGATACGCCTAAGTCACGTAACCACTCGGTACGGGCGCGCTCAAAAAACTTCAGATAGTTTGCGTAGTAGACAACACCACCAGCGTCAGTGTCCTCATAATAAACACGGACAGGTAACTGATGTTTGGGTGCTGCTGAGTCAAAAGTCATTGTGTGCTCCGGACCCCTTCGGAATTTAACGAAGGGGGATGTCAGATCGATATGGAAAGTCAGATTGTATCTACGACCAGAAATCTACGCTAAAGTTGCCAGCGTTTCACAAATAACACGAGCAGCATCGGCAACGGGCACAGTATTGGGTGTTTTCTCAGCGCGATTTAATACTTCAATTTCGCCGTTTTTAAGACCACGCTCTCCGACCGTGACACGCACAGGCACACCGATGAGCTCCCAGTCGGCAAACATGACGCCAGGACGCTGGTCACGATCGTCCAGAATGACATCGACTCCTTGTGACTTCAGTGTTTCGTAGAGTGCCAGTGCTTCGTTGCGCACAGCTTCACTCTTGCCCCAGGCGACGGCGCAGATGACAACTTCAAAGGGTGCCATGCTTTTAGGCCAGATAATGCCGCGCTCATCGTGGTTTTGTTCGATGGCAGCTCCCACAATCCGGGTGACACCGATGCCATAGCAGCCCATTTCCATGATGGCGGGTTTGCCAGTTTCATCCAAGAACGTGGCTTTCATCGCTTCAGAATATTTGGTGCCGAGGTAAAAGACGTGCCCAACCTCAATTCCACGCTGAATGCAGAGAGTGCCAGTACCTTCAGGATTTGAATCACCTTCTACGACGTTACGAATGTCTTCGATTAAATCGGGTTCTGGCAGATCACGTTCCCAGTTCACACCGGTTAAGTGGTGGCCTGTCTCATTGGCGCCACACACAAAATCGTGCATGTTGGCAACGGTTAGGTCAGCGATGACGCGAATTTCTTTGCTGATGCCGACTGGGCCTAAAGAACCTGGTTCTGTGTCAATGTGTTCGCGAATCTCGTCCTCAGTGGCCATCCGATAGCCGTGCTCAAAGCCTGGCAATTTACCGACTTTAATTTCATTGACTTCATGGTCACCGCGAACTAATAAGAGCCAAAGTGTGGTTTGGCCGTCTTCGCTGTCTGTAGCGACAACACGAGTTTTAAGAACTCGACTGAGATCAATTTCTAAAAATTGACTAACGGCCTCACACGATGTGCAGTCTGGCGTGTGAACTTTTTGTAGGGCTTCAGATGCGGGACTACGCTGTGCAATCAGGTTGGGTGCTTGGGCTAGCTCGATATTGGCGGCGTAATCGGAGTTTGGGTCATAAACGATTAAGTCTTCACCGATGTCGGCGATGACTTGGAACTCGTGGCTTGCTGAACCGCCGATGGAGCCAGTGTCTGCTGCGACACAACGGAACGTTAAACCGAGGCGATTGAAGATTTGGTGGTATGCGTCGTACATCTTTTGATAGCTGATTTGTGCACTTTGTGCATCGCGATCAAAGGAATAAGCATCTTTCATCGTGAATTCGCGTGCACGCATCACCCCAAAACGTGGGCGACGCTCATCACGGAATTTTGTCTGGATGTGATAGAAGTTCATTGGCAGTTGTCGCCAGCTTTTGAGCTCACTACGTGCAATGTCGGTGATCACTTCTTCTGAAGTGGGTTGCAGTACAAAATCGCGATTATGGCGATCTTTCATGCGTAACAACTCAGGCCCATATTCTGTCCAACGACCGGTTTCGACCCACAGTTCAGCGGGCTGTACGACGGGCATCAGCAATTCAATTGCACCGGCCGCATCCATTTCTTCGCGGATGATTTTTTCAACTTTGCGAATGACGCGCAAGCCGATGGGCATGTGAGAATAGAGACCTGCAGCGAGTCTGCGGATCATTCCGGTGCGAATCATCAGTTGTTGGCTGACGATCTCCGCGTCACTCGGTGCTTCTTTGGTGGTATGGATGTGAAATTGACTGGCTCGCATGGCTTGGGGTTATCTCGCAGGTTGTCAGTTAAGAGGAGTACGTATAATTGATGACATTGTATTGAATTCTGTGGGTATGGTTATGCTTGATCGTGAAGGCTACCGCCCCAATGTCGGTATTATCCTGGTGAACCAAAAAAATGAGGTGTTTTGGGCCAAACGCATTCGTGAGCATGCATGGCAATTTCCCCAGGGTGGTATCAAGTATGGGGAACGACCAGCTCAAGCCATGTTTCGTGAGCTTCATGAAGAGGTTGGCTTGTTGCCGGAGCATGTCAAAATACTGGGTAGAACCCGGGATTGGCTGCGTTATGACGTGCCTGATTGTTATATTCGACGTGATTCGCGTGGAATTTACAAAGGGCAAAAACAAATCTGGTTTTTGTTGAGAATGGTGGGTCGCGATAGCGATGTGGCTCTAAAGGCGTGCGCTCAACCGGAGTTTGACGCATGGCGTTGGAGCCATTATTGGGGACCACTGGATATGGTGATTGACTTTAAGCGTGATGTTTATCGTCGTGCCTTGAGCGAATTGTCGCCTCTTCTATTTCCAAAGTCACCAGAGCGTTCGCAGCCCGGACGGGTGATTACTCAATTGCCGTCCGGGACGAATACCCGTCGCCGCTCTTAGCGCAATCGCTTAATGAGGCTGGAGGTGTCCCAACGGGCGCCTCCCATTTCCTGCACGTCTGCATAAAACTGGTCTACCAACGCAGTGACAGGGACGCGGGCGCCATTTTTACGCGCTTCATCGAGCACTAGACTCAAGTCTTTGCGCATCCAATCAACCGCAAAGCCGAAATCAAATTGATCGTCGACCATGGTGGTGCCACGGTTTTCCATTTGCCAGCTTTGTGCTGCACCTTTGTCAATGACGTTTAGAACCAGCTTCATATCTAGGCCGGCGGCCTGACCAAATGCAATTCCTTCTGAGAGGCCTTGGACCAAACCTGCGATGCAGATCTGATTGACCATCTTGGCGAGCTGTCCGGCACCTGTTTCACCAATGAGTGTGACGGCTTGTGCGAAATGCATCGCCAGTGGTTGGATGCGTTCAAAAACCTCTGGTTTGCCGCCGCACATGACGGTTAACTTGCCATTCACAGCGCCCGCTTGTCCACCAGATACCGGTGCATCAATGAAATCGATGTTGCTTTTAGCAGCGATCTCAGCAAGCTCACGAGCAACGCTAGCGGAAGCCGTCGTGTGGTCGACAAAAACTGTGCCTGGTGCCATGCCGGCAAATGCACCATCCTCGCCAAGCGTGACACTGCGCAAATCTTCATCATTACCAACGCAACAAAACACGATTTGAGCGTCCTTGGCAGCTTCACGGGGCGTTTTTGCATACTGGCCTGAAAAGACTTCGCACCAATTCTTTGCTTTCGATTCTGTGCGGTTGTAAACCACGACTTGGTGTCCAGCGCGCGCTAGATGCCCAGCCATGGGGAGTCCCATGACGCCCAGTCCAAGAAACGCAACTTTCATGGGTGCGACGGTTTCATAAGAACGTGTTGCGATGATTTCTGTATTCACGAAAATTGCTCCTGTGTCAGAGTAATATGGTTAGAAATGATATTCAGTGTACCGAATTTATCACTGAGCAGATCGTCGCATGTGATTGCATGAAAGTGTGTATTCGGGCATAGAATGTGGGGTTGAATGTGCGTATTGTTTGTGAATCGCAACTTTTACGCTGACGACAGCGTCTTTTTCAAATACTATTGTGACCATGCTTGAAGAACTTGATCAACTCGAACAAAGAATCCGTGTGCTCGCACAGCAAGTACAGGCCGTGCGTGACGAACGCGATGCCTTGCGCCGCCAGGTGACGGTGTTATCTAACGAACGCGATGGATTAATTAAAAACCTCTCTGACGTGGACGCAGAGCTTGGGCAGTTGCGCCAAAAAGCAACAGTTGCACAAGTGCAGGCCAGTCAGGAAATGCTAGCTGCAAAAGAAGAAGTGACGCGAATACAGGGAACGCTGGATATTTTTGTGGCTGAGAAGTCTGCATTGACATCAGATTTACAAAACAAAACTCAGGAAGTGCAGCGTTTGCGTGAAGTGGCTTCACAAGCTCAGACCCGTATTAATCATGTGCTCGAGCGCTTGCCGGGTGCGATCGCACAGGAGTAATGATGATGGAACGTGTGGAAGCAAAAATACTTGGTCGTGAGTATTCGCTGGCTTGTCCGCCTGAAGGTAAGCAGACTTTGGAAAGTGCGGTTGCCCATGTCACTCAGTTGACTGATCGCGTTCAAGCATCAGGTAAAGTTGTGGGCAATGAGCGCATCGCCATCATGGTTGCGATTCAGGTTGCCGCTGAGCTTTTGGATATGAAAGTCCCGAGTGGCGATCTAGCCGATTTGTCGGTTGGTGAATTCAAGCGTAGAATTGACAGTATCAATGCAGTGCTGGATACGATGCAGTCGTAACAGAAACTCTGGATTGATTGAAGAATTTATAGGCGGTTTAGCCGCTGAATCAGTTTTGTCCCTGCGTTGTTCGTGACTCGACCTTAAAGTCTCTGAACCGATGCTTATGGCATACAGGTGACAGAGTCGATTGACAGGTGAGCGCATCCCTCGTTGGATGTACCCGAAATCAGTCGCAAAGTCACCAATCTGAACCTTTGGGTTCGAGATGCCGGTCTTGACGGCAAACGCGGGGGCATCCCTTACAGACAAACATCAGAAAATCAAATCAAAAATGCATACGCACCAATTGATTTGCATGCTTTGATTGACACGTTTTAGTCGGCATGATTGTCTGCTTCTATACAATTTCATTTTCGAAACTATTTCATGGAGTGACTGGCGATGATTGCTAAGTTCGCGCAAGTTCGCACGGTAGGACTGTTGGTAGCAGCTGGATTGTTGCTGGGCCTAAACGGTGTGGCACAAGCTGATTCAAAGAAACCATTGGTTGAATTGTCCGCGACTGTACAGTCTCAAGTAGACCAGGATCAGGTTCAAGTTGTGCTGTCTGCTCAGGTGCAAGGCGATTCGTCGGCAGTTGTCAATCAAGAATTAACCAAGGTGATGCAGACTGCCCGTGAACGTTTGGGCGATAGAAAAGATATTCGCATCAGTACAGGTGCCATCCAAACGTATCCCCAGTATGACAAACAAGGCAAGATCTCAGGCTGGCAAGGTCGTTCAGAACTGGTGTTGCGTTCCAAAGACATAGCCGCAACCGCGGCTGCAGCAGATCAAGTGACTGATCTCTTGGCGATTTCAAGTGTCGGTTTTTCTTTGTCAGATCAAGCGCGCCAAGTTGAGCAGGGTCGTTTGATGGATTCGGTGGCACAGGCATTCAGAGATAAGGCCAACACAGTCGCACGTGTTTTTGGTTATTCAGGATTTAACATCAAGAAGCTGAGTGTGGATGAGGGCGGACAAATGCCTGCCCCTCGTATGATGGCGATGATGGCATCCGATGCGGCTGTGGCGTCGGAGCCTCATCTGAACTTTGAGCCAGGTCAGCAGACCGTGGCAGTTACTGTGCGTGGCGAGATTGAGTTGCGCTAAAACGATAGAGAATCACGCCTGCCAGTATCATTGGCAGGCTTAACCACTGCCCCATACTGAGATTAGCGGTTAGCAAGCCGAGGAAGTCATCGGGTTCGCGAAACCATTCAGCTATAAAGCGTGCGACACCATAGCCCATTAGAAAATAAGCACTAATCCGACCGGTAGGGCGAGGTTTTAGAGCGTAAAACCATAGAAAAATAAAGAGCGCAATGCCTTCTAGCCCGAACTGATAAAGCTGTGAGGGATGTCGGGCTAAACCATCTTGCGGTCCTGCAAACACCATACCCCAAGGTACATTTGTTGTGCGACCCCACAATTCACCATTAATAAAGTTGCCCAGTCTGCCTGCGGCTAGGCCCAGTGGTACGAGTGGCGCCAGAAAATCGGATAGTACGAAAAAAGAATATTTGCGTGCATAGCCGTACAAGGCAATTGCCAGAAGGACACCGATCAGACCGCCGTGGAAAGACATGCCGCCTTCCCATAAGTAGAAAATTGTCAGTGGGTCAGAGAGAAATTGGGCAGGCTTGTAAAAAAAGACGTAACCTAAACGGCCACCAAAGACAGCGCCGAGCATGCAGATAAACAACAGATCTTCAAAATCGGTTAAACGGATGGTGGAAAGACCTCGTTGAATTTTCCACCGACCAAGGTACCATGCGGCTGCAAAGCCGACGATATACATCAAACCATACCAGTGGACCGCAAGCGGACCGAGGGTAAAGGCGACAGGATCAAAGTGTGGATGCTGCAACATAGTCTTTATAGGCGTTATGCTCAAGGTGTGTCATATTAACCTTTGCACACTCGTAAATTTATTGTCGGACGGATTTATGTCGAAATACGAAAGATCAAGCCATATCACTCACGGTGTGGCCAGAGCCCCAAATCGCGCCATGTACTATGGCATGGGCTATAAAGAAAGTGACTTTGAAAACCCAATGATCGGTGTGGCCAATGGGCACTCCACGATTACGCCTTGTAATAGTGGTTTGCAGCGTTTAGCCGATGCAGCGGTTGAGGCGATTAAAGAAGCTAAGGCAAACCCACAGATTTTTGGGGTGCCAACCATTTCAGATGGGATGTCGATGGGAACAGAGGGAATGAAATATTCCCTCGTCTCCAGAGAAGTCATTGCGGACTGTATTGAAACGGCTGTTCAAGGCCAGTGGATGGATGGTGTTGTGGTTGTCGGTGGTTGTGACAAGAATATGCCAGGCGGTATGAGTGCGTTAGCACGTATGAATGTGCCCGGTATCTATGTCTATGGCGGCACAATTAAACCCGGACGCTACAAAGGTCAGGATCTGAACATTGTTTCTGTGTTTGAGGCAGTGGGCGAATTCACCATGAAACGCATGAGTGAAGAAGATTTCAAAGCCATCGAACAAAACGCAATTCCAGGTTCGGGTTCCTGTGGTGGTATGTATACCGCCAACACCATGAGCTCGGCATTTGAAGCACTCGGAATGAGCTTGCCTTATTCCAGTACCGCTTCGAATGAAGATGGTGAGGCCGTTGAAAACGCTCGCCGTGCAGCTCAAGTTCTCGTTGACGCCGTGAAAGCCGATCGTCGTCCTCGTGACATCATCACCAAGGAAGCATTGGAAAATGCAATCTCAGTGATTATGGCTGTAGGCGGTTCAACCAATGCGGTGTTGCACTTCTTGGCGATTGCGCATGCCGCTGAGGTGCCTTGGACGATTGACGACTTTGAGCGTATCCGTAAACGCGTGCCTGTGATTTGTGATCTGAAACCTTCAGGTAAATATTTGGCGGTTGATCTCCATAAAGCGGGTGGGATTCCGCAAGTGATGAAGATCTTGCTGAACGCAGGTCTGTTGCATGGCGATTGCATGACGATCACGGGTCAGACCATCAGTGAGGTTCTGGAGAACGTGCCTGATCTTCCACCCACGGATCAAGATGTCATCCGCACGATGGACAACCCTCTGTATAACCACGGTCACTTGGCTATTCTCAAGGGCAACCTTGCAACGGAAGGTGCTGTTGCAAAAATCACAGGTCTTAAAAATCCTGTGATTACGGGTCCCGCACGGGTCTTTGATTCTGAGGACTTGGCGATGGCTGCCATTATGGATCAACAGATTAAGGCGGGCGATGTGGTTGTGATTCGCTATGAAGGTCCAAAAGGCGGCCCAGGTATGCGTGAAATGTTGGCCCCAACGGGTGCATTGATCGGTCAAGGTTTGGGTGAAAGCGTTGGTTTGATCACAGACGGTCGATTCTCAGGTGGAACCTGGGGCATGGTCGTTGGGCACGTTGCACCGGAAGCTTATGTCGGCGGTACGATCGGATTAGTGGAAGAAGGTGACTCCATTACGATCGATGCACATCAGCTGTTGTTGCAGTTGAATGTGTCGGATGAAGAGTTGGCCCGTCGTAAGGCAAACTGGCGTCAACCATCCCCACGTTATACGCGCGGTGTGCTGGCCAAGTTTGGACGTTTGGCAAGTTCTGCAAGTAAAGGTGCTGTGACGGATGCGTTTGACGAATAAGGCAATCGCAACTTGGGTGTTGTGCTGGCTGCCTTTATGGGCGTTGGCCAGCGACACCGCGTTAAGTACTGAAGAAGGCATTGCGCTTGCTAAGCGCAATGTCTGTCTGTCTTGCCATCAAATGGAAAGCAAACGAGTTGGCCCTTCATTTAAAGCAATTGCAGAAAAACACCCAAATGAAGAGGCGTCTGTTGCCGATCTGGCGCAGGTGATTCGTCAGGGATCGCGTGGTCGTTGGGGAATTGTGGCTATGCCGCCACAGCGACGGGTGACAGAAGAAGATGCTAGAAAACTCGCGCAATGGATTTTGAATTTATCGCCTTAAGTAGATGTGTTTAATCGGAGCATCTATATAGAGGAAGGCAAATAAGAAATAAAAATAGGCGACTTATGGAAGCAAAGATGGAAACAGCAATATTTGGCGGCGGTTGCTTCTGGTGCACAGAAGCCGTATTTAATTGCCTACGAGGTGTGGTCGAGATTGAGCCTGGTTATTGTGGAGGCCAAAGTGCTTCACCCACCTATGAAGAAGTTTGCAGTGGTGAGTCAGGACATATAGAAGTCATCCGAATCCAGTTTGATTCAAATGTTGTTTCTTATGACACTTTGTTAGATGTGTTTTTTGCAACACATGATCCAACCACGCCGAATCGACAAGGCCACGATGTTGGAACGCAGTATCAATCCGTGATCTTTGCGCAAAATGACGAGCAACAACAGAAGGCGCTTCATAAGATAGAAGCACTTAATCGCTCTGGTGAGTATGAGCAGACGATTGTGACTAAGGTTTTACCGGTAGAAACGTTCTGGGTTGCTGAAAAAATACATCATGCATACTACGAGAACTATCCAGGGCAAGGATATTGCCAAATTGTGATAAAACCAAAAATAAATAAAACCGTGTTAAATTTCAAAGAGTTACTGAAGTAGATCGCTTGCTTTAGTTGATAAAACAACAAAAAAGCGACAAAAAGTGTGTGTAAAAGTGACTTTTTTCGGCAAATGATTTGACAGGCTGAAATAGATCGTGCATAATTCTGTTTCTTCGCTGCTCCAATACAAGTTTGAAACGCGAAGCAAGTCACCGGAAAGCGGGACATCTCAGCAAAAGCAAGTTGCTCAAAACTGAGAAGTTCAAAAAGTTTTCCAGTCACTTGACAAATAAATTCAAGAC
>NZ_JBMERD010000011.1:0-100600 GCF_048820935.1 Orrella sp. 11846 | reverse complement strand
TTATCAGGTTTTAAATCTGGCGGGTGTGGTGTAAGCCGCATCCGCTCATCGTTCTTTGGAAACAAAATGAAGAGTCAAAAAATTAGAATCCGCTTGAAGGCTTTCGACTATCGCTTAATCGATCAGTCAGCTGCAGAGATTGTTGATACAGCAAAACGTACTGGTGCTGTTGTTCGTGGTCCCGTCCCACTTCCAACGCGGATTCGCCGTTATGACATTTTGCGCTCTCCGCACGTGAACAAAAAATCACGTGATCAGTTGGAAATGCGTACCCATCAACGTTTGATGGATATTGTGGATCCCACTGACAAAACGGTCGATGCATTGATGCGTTTAGATCTACCTGCAGGTGTTGATGTTGAAATTGCATTGCAATAACAACATTTTGTTTTAGAAGTTCTTGTTAAGTTGTAAGAAAATTGCTACACTGTCAGGCTACCTGTCGTAGGGTTAATCCTATGACAGGTTTAAAAGAAGTGCACTCAGTCCGCTGAGATGCAGAATTTACCTATCCCCAACCAATCGAAGTTGGGTAACGGGTTTAACCCGGGAGTATAGAAGAATGTCGAACCCGACACAGACGCCGGCCGCTCATCGGCCAGGGCTTGTGGGTCGCAAGGTTGGCATGACTCGTATTTTTACAGAGGATGGCGTCTCTATCCCTGTAACAGTACTGGACGTGTCCAATAATCGCGTAACCCAAGTCAAGTCTCAAGAATCAGACGGTTACGCCGCGATTCAGCTCGCTTTCGGCGAGCGTAAAGCTTCTCGTATTAACAAACCCCAATCAGGTCACTTTGCCAAGGCCGGCGTAGAATCCGCTGCTGTCTTGAAAGAGTTCCGTCTCGATGCAGCATTGGTTGCAGAGTACGAGCCCGGTGCAGTGCTGACCGTTGAGTCTGTTTTTACAGAAGGTCAACAAGTTGATGTCACTGGTACCACCATTGGTAAAGGGTACGCAGGGGCAATCAAACGCCACAATTTCAGTTCACAACGTGCCTCTCACGGTAACTCGATTTCACACCGTGCACCTGGATCAATTGGTCACTCTCAAGATCCCGGTCGTGTGTTTCCAGGTAAGAGAATGTCTGGTCACATGGGTGATGTCACATGCACAGTGCAAAATCTGAGCGTTGTTCGCGTTGATGCAGAACGTGGCCTCCTTTTGGTGAAAGGCGCCGTGCCTGGTCACAACGATGGCTATATCGTTGTTCGTCACGCCGTTAAAACCCCTCTTAAGAAAGGAGCGTAAAGAATGGATATTAAGCTCCTGAATGAGCAAGGTGGCGCAGCTTCAACAGTCAGCGTTCCAGAAACTGTTTTTGGTCGTGACTTCAATGAAGCACTGATTCACCAGGTCGTAGTTGCCTATCAGGCAAACGCTCGCTCTGGTAACCGCGCACAAAAAGATCGCTCGGAAGTTAGTTATTCAACGAAAAAGCCTTGGCGTCAGAAAGGTACAGGACGCGCCCGCGCTGGTGCAGCGTCTTCACCATTGTGGCGTGGGGGTGGTCGTACATTCCCCAACAAGCCCGATGAAAACTTTAGCCATAAAGTGAACAAGAAAATGTATCGCGCAGGTGTGCGTTCAATCTTGTCGCAATTGGTTAGAGAAGATCGCGTCGCGATTGTTGATAGCTTCACGTTGGAATCTCCAAAAACCAAGTTAGCTGCAGAAAAACTGCGCGGCATGGGTTTGTTGGACTCTGTCCTGATCATTACAGACTCGATGGATGAAAACGTCTACCTCGCAACACGTAACTTGAAAAACGTTGCAGTTGTCGAGCCTAGATATGCTGACCCACTTTCGTTGATTCATTACAACCAGGTTCTGATCACGAAAGCTGCGGTTCAACAACTTGAGGAGATGTTGGGATGAACAACGAACGCTTATTGCAAGTTCTCCTCGCTCCAATTGTGACGGAGAAAGCGACAAACGTCGCTGAAAAGAACAACCAGATCGTTTTCCGCGTTGCAGCAGATGCAACAAAGCCGGAAATTAAAGCGGCGGTTGAGATGATGTTTAAGGTCGAAGTGGACTCTGTACAGGTTCTCATTCGTAAAGGCAAAGAAAAGCGTTTTGGGCGCTTTGTTGGTCGTCGCCGTAACGAAAAGAAAGCCTACGTGGTGTTGAAACCCGGTCAAGAGCTGAACTTCGCGGAGGTGAATTAAATGGCCCTCATTAAAACGAAGCCGACCTCACCAGGTCGCCGTGGAATGCTCAAAGTTGTCACACCAGGTTTGCATAAAGGCAAACCCGTTGACGGTCTGACTTCCAGCAAAAAACGCGGTTCAGGCCGTAACAATAATGGTCACATCACGATACGTCATCGTGGTGGTGGTCATAAACAGCAATATCGTATTGTTGACTTCCGTCGTAACAAAGACGGCATTCCAGCACGTGTTGAGCGTTTGGAATACGATCCTAACCGTACAGCACACTTGGCTTTGCTTTGCTACGCTGATGGTGAAAGACGATACATTATTGCTCCACGTGGTTTGGAAGTGGGTACAGTTCTGTTGTCGGGCGTTGATGCTCCGATTCGTGCTGGTAACACATTGCCAATCCGTAATATCCCTGTCGGTTCCACGATCCATTGCATTGAAATGATTCCTGGTAAAGGCGCTCAGATGGTTCGTTCCGCAGGTGCTTCAGCAATTTTGCTGGCACGTGAAGGTACTTACGCTCAAGTGCGTTTGCGCTCCGGTGAAGTTCGCCGCGTTCATATCGAATGTCGTGCAACGATCGGTGAAGTGGGCAATGAAAGCCATAGCCTGCGTCAGATCGGTAAAGCTGGTGCAAATCGCTGGCGTGGTATTCGCCCAACGGTCCGTGGTGTCGCCATGAACCCAATCGATCACCCACACGGTGGTGGTGAAGGTAAGACCGGTGAAGGCCGCGAACCAGTGAGCCCATGGGGTACCCCGACTAAGGGTTTCATCACCCGTCGCAACAAACGGACGAACAATATGATCGTCCAGCGTCGTAAGCGCAAATAAGAGGACGAAAAATGTCACGTTCGATTAAAAAAGGTCCGTTTGTCGATGCTCACCTTATTAAAAAGGTTGAGGAATCGATCGCGGAAAAAGGTAAAAAACCCATTAAAACTTGGTCACGTCGTTCAACGATTTTGCCTGAGTTTATTGGCTTAACGATTGCAGTTCACAACGGTCGTCAACACGTTCCTGTTTACATTAACGAGAACATGGTTGGTCACAAGCTTGGTGAATTTGCTTTGACACGCACCTTTAAAGGTCACGTCGCAGACAAGAAAGGCAGGAGATAAGCATGGAAACGACAGCAGTTATTCGTGGCGTGCGCATCTCTGCACAAAAAGCTAGACTTGTTGCCGACATGATCCGGGGCAAACCCGTTGCTCAAGCGATTGACACACTGACTTTCTTGAACAAGAAAGCTGCGGTCATCATCAAAAAGGCTGTTGAGTCAGCAATTGCCAATGCCGAGCACAATGACGGTGCCGACATTGATGAACTCAAGATTACGACGATCTACGTTGATAAAGGGCAGTCATTGAAGCGTTTCTCCGCACGAGCAAAAGGTCGTGGGAATCGCATTGAAAAACAAACCTGCCATATCACCGTCAAGGTCGGCGCTTAAGGAGTCACCATGGGTCAGAAAATTAACCCGATTGGGTTCCGCCTCGCTGTAACCAAGAACTGGGGATCACGTTGGTATGCTTCCGATAAGGATTTTAGCGACCTTCTGATTTCAGACGTTCGGGTTCGCGAGTATTTGAAACGGAAACTTAAAGCAGCTTCAGTTGGACGTGTTGTGATTGAGCGTCCTGCTAAGAATGCTCGTATTACGATTTATTCCGCACGTCCAGGTGTTGTGATTGGTAAGCGTGGTGAAGACATCGAAACACTCAAAGCTGACCTTCAGCGTTTGATGGGTGTTCCTGTTCATGTCAACATCGAAGAAATCCGCAAGCCAGAAACAGATGCACAGTTGATCGCGGATTCTATTGCGCAACAGCTTGAAAAGCGCATTCAGTTTCGCCGTGCAATGAAACGTGCGATGCAAAATGCGATGCGTTTAGGCGCACAGGGCATCAAAATCATGAGCTCTGGTCGTTTGAATGGTATCGAAATTGCCCGTACCGAATGGTATCGCGAAGGCCGAGTGCCTCTGCATACACTTCGTGCTCATATTGACTACGGTACTTCTGAAGCGCATACAACATATGGTCTGATCGGAATTAAGGTCTGGGTTTACAAGGGTGAAATGCTGCCTAACGGCGAACTCCCTGTTGAAGTCGCACCTTCACGTGAAGATGAACCACGCAGAAACCGTCGTCCCCGCGGTGATCGTCCAGGTCGTCCATCGGGCCCAGGTAGAAACACACGTGGAAACCGTCGCGGTGGAACTGGCGCGCGACCAGAAGCGGCTGTATCTGAAGGAGAATAAACATGCTGCAACCGTCACGCAGAAAATATCGTAAAGAGCAAAAAGGCCGAAACACCGGTCTGGCAACTCGCGGCACGCAAGTCTCATTTGGTGAGTTTGGACTTAAAGCCACAGGACGTGGTCGTTTGACAGCACGTCAGATTGAAGCAGCACGTCGAGCCATCAACCGTCACATTAAACGTGGTGGTCGTGTTTGGATTCGTGTATTTCCGGATAAGCCAATTTCCAAAAAACCTCTCGAGGTTCGTATGGGAAGCGGTAAGGGTAACCCAGAGTACTGGGTTGCTGAAATCCAGCCAGGCAAAGTGCTGTACGAAATGGAAGGTGTTAGCGAGGAATTGGCAAGAGAGGCGTTTCGTCTGGCTGCCGCCAAGCTTCCTTTCTCCACTACATTTGTGACCCGTCAACTTGGCGGTTAAGTACACACAAAGGAATACATGATGAAAGCTAGCGAATTACGCGAAAAAGACGTCAGCGAGCTGAAGACCGAATTAGAAAGCTTGTTAAAGGCTCAGTTTGGTCTGCGTATGCAGAAAGCAACTCAGCAGTTGACGAACAGTAGCGAACTGAAAAAGGTGCGTCGCGACATTGCACGCGTTCGTACAGTGCTGACAGAAAAAGCGGGAGCCTGATATGAGTGAAACCCAAGCCACCCCAGCCAAGCGTCAGCGTACGCTGACAGGCAAGGTAGTCAGTAACAAAATGGACAAAACAGTCGTCGTTCTTGTGGAACGCCGTGTTAAACATCCTTTGTTAGGTAAGTTCGTCAAGCGCTCTGCTAAGTACCAGGCGCACGATGAAAATAACCAGTACAACGAAGGCGACACGGTTGAAATCGCGGAATCCCGTCCGATTTCACGTAACAAGTCATGGCGTGTGACTGCTCTCGTTGAGGCAGCAAGAGTCATTTAAGTTACTGGTAGTAAGATACAAAAAACGCGACTTAATGTCGCGTTTTTTGTTGGTCGTTTAATGTGTGACTGCATTTGGAAAACACAGCCACGTTTTATCAGACGTGTGTAACAAATTTTGTGACCAAATAGCCATCAAATGTTTCGCTACCACCTTCACTGCCAATACCACTATCTTTGACACCACCAAATGGTGTTTCTGGTAAGGCGCTACCAAAGTGATTGATATTGACCATACCAACTTCTAAATCGTTAGAAAGTTTGGTCGAAGTTTGCAGTGAATTGGTAAATACGTAAGAAGACAGACCAAAAGGCAAGCTATTAGCACGCTTGGTCACTTCTTCGATCGTATCAAAAGGAACCAATGGAGCCACTGGTCCAAAGGGTTCTTCCTGCATGAGTTTAGAGTTGTCCGGAATATCAACAACGACTGTTGGTGGGAAAAAGAAGCCGTTACCAGGTAGTGGCTCACCGCCTAAGACGACTTTTCCACCATGTTGAAGTGCATCGTCAATAAATCCACTGATTGCTGGGACTCGGCGTTCGTGTGCGAGTGGACCCATTTCCACACCTTCAGCTAAACCATCACCAGTTTTGACGTTTTTAAGAACATCAGTAAATGCTTCAAGGAATGGATCAAAGACTTTGCGCTGCACATAGAATCTAGTAGGTGAGACACAAACCTGACCAGCGTTACGGATCTTAAATTTGGCAAGCATTTTTGCGGCCAACTCAATGTTCGCATCTTCGCATACGATCACTGGTGAATGTCCACCCAGTTCCATCGTGATGCGTTTCATATGAGCACCAGCCAAGGCTGCCAATTGTTTACCGACAGGTACAGAACCAGTAAACGAGACCTTGCGGGAAATCGGTGATCGAATCAGGTAGTCAGAGATGGTTGGTGGATCACCCCAAACAAGGTTCAATACACCGGGTGGCAAACCTGCATCATGAAACATTTGTGCAATTGCCATAACAGCACTGGGAGAGTCTTCTGGTCCTTTAAGGACGATAGTACAACCGGCACCGATCGCGGCTGCGACTTTACGGATAGCTTGGTTGTAAGGAAAGTTCCATGGCGTAAATGCCACGCATACTCCGATTGGTTCGCGCAAGACCATTTGGCGTACATCGGGTGATCTCGGAGTGATGATACGCCCATAAATTCGGCGACATTCTTCTGCATGCCAGTCTGCGTGATCAGCGCAGCTGATGAGTTCGCCCATGGATTCAGCAAGAGGCTTACCTTGGTCTAGTGTCATGTTTCGTGCAATCTCTGGTGCACGATCACGTGTCAACTGGGCTACCTTGCGCAAGATTGCTGAACGCTCCATGGGAGAAGAGTGTTTCCATGACTGAAATGCTCTATCTGCAGCTTCTAGGGCTGTCTGAAGATCTTCAGTTGTTGCATGGGGCAAATGTCCGAGAACTTCGCGGTTAGCGGGGTTGATAATTGGCTGGGTTTCGCGACCATCGGCCGCTATAAATTGACCATCAATGTATAGGGTTTGATTTGGATACATAGTTTGCCATTCAAAAAAGTTCGTGTTGTGTGTCATTGTGATGGTACAAGGAATTACAGCAGTAGGGTGAATAACTCACAATAATTGATAGACGAAATACAGATTAGTTTTCTCTGTTGAGTTAGCGTGGGTGTTCAGTTGTGACTTACAAGCGACTTGTATGATGGAAATACATTAGAGTTGTCAATTAACTACTTGCATTCAAACAAAAAACAAGTTATATTGGAAGACTTCCATGGGAAATCATATGGTTTATGTGAGCAAATCGTATGGTATGGAAGAGAAATGCACCCGTTTTCTGATTGCTATTTCACAATGAGTAGTCAAAGCGGATGTCTAACGAATTCGACCCAGGGCCATAGGCCTGACGGGACCAAAACTGATACGTAGGCAAAGCTTACGAATTAAGTTGGAACAGGATAAATCATGATTCAAATGCAGACCACGCTAAACGTGGCCGACAACACAGGTGCACGCTCCGTGATGTGCATCAAGGTGCTTGGTGGTTCACGTAGACGCTATGCCGCCATTGGCGACATTATTAAAGTAAGCGTCAAAGAAGCGGCTCCACGTGGCCGCGTAAAAAAAGGTGAGATTTATAACGCCGTTGTTGTGCGTACCGCAAAAGGCGTGCGTCGCCGCGACGGTTCGCTGATCAGCTTTGGTGGCAATGCAGCCGTATTGTTGAACGCCAAGCTCGAGCCAATTGGTACACGGATTTTTGGACCAGTAACACGTGAGCTGCGTACAGAGCGCTTTATGAAGATCGTGTCACTCGCTCCAGAAGTGTTGTAAGGGGCAAGAAATGGAAAAGATTCGTAAAGGTGACGAAGTCATCGTTCTGACAGGCAAAGACAAGCGTCGTCGTGGCACGGTGCTAAGTCGCGTTGGTACGGAACGTGTGTTGGTCGAAGGTATCAACGTCGTTAAGAAACATACACGTCCGAACCCAATGGCAGGTTTGCCAGGCGGCATCGTTGAAAAAAACATGCCAATTCACATTTCCAATGTGGCCATCTACAACCCACAGTCCGGCAAAGCTGACCGTGTTGGTATTAAAGAAGTTGATGGTCGTAAGGTGCGTGTCTTTCGCTCAAGTGGCGAAGTGATCGGCGCCAAAGCGTAAGGAATAGAAAATGGCACGTTTACAAACACAGTATCTTGAAACGGTTCGTCAGCAGTTGAAAGACCAATTTCAATACAAAAGCATTATGGAAGTGCCCCGCATCACGAAAATAACCCTGAACATGGGTGTTTCAGAAGCAGTTGCCGATCGCAAGGTTATTGAGCACGCGCTGTCTGATATGTCGAAAATTGCGGGTCAGAAGCCAGTTATTACCAAGAGCCGTAAGTCAATCGCCGGCTTTAAAATTCGTGATGGTTATCCAATCGGATGCATGGTGACCTTGAGAGGTCGTCAAATGTACGAATTCTTGGATCGTTTAATCAACGTGGCACTTCCACGCGTTCGCGACTTTCGTGGTGTGTCCGCAAAATCGTTCGACGGTCGTGGTAACTACAGCCTCGGTGTGAAAGAGCAAATCATTTTCCCCGAGATTGAGTACGACAAGATTGACGTTCTGCGCGGCTTGGATATCAATATCACGACAACCGCCAAATCTGACGAGGAAGCAAGAGCACTGCTTGGTGCATTTAACTTCCCGTTCCGTAATTAAGAGGCAATCAAGTGGCAAAACTTTCACTGATTAACCGTAATGTTAAACGGCAAAAGCTGGTCGAAAAGTATGCGTCTAAGCGTAGTGCGCTGCAGGCCATTATCAACGACCAATCTAAGTCGGATGAAGAGCGTTATGAAGCGCGTCTGAAATTGCAGCAGTTTCCCCGTAATGCGAGTCCAACACGCGTTCGCAATCGCTGCGCTATTACTGGCCGGCCCCGTGGCGTGTTCCGTAAGTTCGGATTGGGTCGTAACAAATTGCGCGAATTGGCCATGAAGGGTGAAATCCCCGGCGTGACCAAGGGTAGCTGGTAGGAGAATACATCATGAGTATGAGCGATCCAATCGCAGATATGCTGACGCGTATCAGAAATGCGCAAATGGTCGATAAGCCGACCGTTTCGATGCCTAGTTCGAAAGTCAAGGTGTCGATTGCTAAAGTGTTGCAGGACGAAGGTTATGTTGATGGCTATGAAGTCGTTGGCGATCCTAAGAAGCCTGAGCTGAAGATCACACTGAAATACTACGCCGGTCGCCCAGTTATTGAGCGAATCGAACGTGTTTCACGTCCGGGACTGCGGATTTATCGTAACCGCACATCAATTCCTGAAGTGATGAATGGTTTGGGTGTGGCAATTATTTCAACGTCTCACGGCGTGATGACTGATAGAAAAGCGCGTGCAACCGGTATCGGTGGCGAAGTGCTTTGCTACGTCGCGTAAGGGGGATTAAGAATGTCACGTATTGCTAATTACCCAGTTGAGATTCCTAAAGGCGTTGAGACAACAATTACAGCTGATCTGATTACAGTTAAAGGTCCTTTGGGCACCTTGACTCAGGATTTGGGTGGTGAGGTTGTTATCAACCAGGAAGATGGTAAGTTGACCTTTGCTGTTGCTGATGATTCACGTCATGCAAAGGCGATGTCAGGTACTTTGCGCGCGTTGGTTGCCAACATGGTGACAGGCGTTAGCAAAGGGTTTGAGCGCAAACTGAATTTGGTTGGCGTTGGATACCGCGTGCAAGCTCAAGGCAATGCTTTGAAGTTGCAACTTGGTTTTTCCCATGACATCATTTTTGATCTACCAGAAGGTGTGAAGGCTGAGTGCCCAACTCAGACTGAAATTGTTCTGAAAGGATCAAATAAGCAGGTGATTGGACAGGCTGCGGCTAAGATTCGTGGTTTTCGTCCACCCGAGCCCTATAAAGGCAAAGGTGTTCGGTATGCAGATGAGCATATCGTGCTCAAAGAAACCAAGAAGAAATAATCGCGCCGACAAGGATAAGTTATGGATAAGAAAACATCTCGTTTGCGTCGCGCGGTACCAACACGCCGGAAAATCGCTCAGTTGCGTATGCACCGGCTGGCAGTGTTCCGCTCGAACCAACATATTTATGCAAACATTACGACACCTGATGGAGACCGCGTGTTGGTTTCTGCATCGACAAACGAAGCAGAAATTCGTCAGCAGTTAGCATCTGAAACGGGTCGTGGTGGTAATACTTCAGCCGCTGCCATCATTGGTAAGCGTGTTGCTGAAAAGGCCAAAGCAGCCGGTATCGAACAAGTTGCGTTCGACCGTGCAGGCTATCGTTTTCATGGGCGTGTGAAGGCTCTTGCCGAAGCAGCTCGTGAAGCCGGTCTCAAGTTTTAATAGGCGAGGGAAAGTCAAATGGCTAGAGCACAAGGCAGACATGCCCAGGAAGAGCGTGATGACGGTCTTCGCGAAAAAATGATTGCGGTCAATCGCGTCAGCAAAGTGGTTAAAGGTGGTCGTACGATGAGTTTCGCCGCCCTGACCGTTGTAGGTGACGGCGATGGACGCGTTGGTATGGGTAAAGGTAAAGCACGTGAAGTGCCTGTGGCTGTACAAAAAGCGATGGAGCAAGCTCGTCGTGATTTGTTTAAAGTGCCCTTGAATAACGGCACTGTTTACCACGCTGTTGTTGGTCGTCACGGAGCCTCCAAGGTTCTGATTTCGCCCGCATCAGAAGGTACCGGTGTGATTGCAGGTGGTCCGATGCGCGCTATTTTTGAAGTGTTGGGCGTTCGTGACGTGGTTGCTAAGAGCTTGGGCTCCAGTAACCCCTACAACCTAGTTCGTGCAACACTGAATGGTCTTCGCCAAGCAATGACACCTTCCGAGGTGGCAGCTAAGCGTGGCAAGTCCGTTGAAGAGATTCTGGGGTAAGACATGGCACAAAAGCAGATCAAGGTCAAGCTGGTGCGTTCAGTTATTGGCACCAAAGCAGACCACCGCGACACAGTACGCGGTTTGGGACTGCGACGCCTTAACAGCTCGCGGGTACTTAACGATACGCCGGAAGTTCGGGGCATGATCCGTAAAGTGGATTATCTCCTCGAAGTTTCCGAAGTCTAAGAGGATTTAGACCATGTCGGATATGCAACTTAATACACTGGCACCTGCAGAAGGTGCCAAGCACGAGCGTCGTCGTGTCGGTCGGGGCGTCGGTTCCGGATTCGGTAAGACAGCAGGTCGTGGTCATAAAGGTCAGAAATCACGTTCAGGCGGATTTCATAAAGTCGGATTTGAAGGCGGTCAAATGCCTTTGTACCGTCGCTTGCCAAAGCGTGGCTTTACTAGCCGCGTGAAAGCATTCACAGCACAAGTACGTCTTTCTGATCTCGAGAAAATGAACGTTGATAACGTTGACTTAGCAGCTTTGAAACAAGCTGGTGTGGTTGGCGAGACAGTTCGTTTTGCGAAAGTGTTTAAATCAGGCGAGTTGACACGTAAAGTGTCGATCCAAGGCTTGGGTGTGACCGCAGGTGCACGCGCAGCCATTGAAGCCGCTGGCGGTTCGATCGCTTAATTGCGGAGTTTAAGATTGGCTACTCAGGCAACCGGTAAAACAGGCGCACGTTATGGGGATCTAGGCAAACGTCTTGGATTCCTCATCATGGCTCTTGTTGTCTATCGCCTCGGAACACATATTCCAGTTCCTGGAATTCATCCCGAAGCTCTGGCAGATTTATTCCGTCAGAACGAAGGTGGAATTCTGGGTCTGTTCAACATGTTTTCTGGTGGCGCGCTTTCACGATTCTCGATTTTTGCGCTCGGAATCATGCCTTACATTTCGGCTTCCATTATCATGCAGTTGATGACGGCCGTTGTACCTTCTCTTGAGGCTATTAAGAAAGAAGGTGAGGCAGGACGACGCAAGATTACGCAGTACACGCGCTATGGAACCGTTTTGTTGGCGTTTGTACAAGCGGTGGGAATCTCTGTTGCGTTAGAAGCGCAGCCGGGACTGGTTATTGAGCCAGGCATCATGTTCCGTGTAACCACAATTGTGACGCTTGTCACAGGCACGATGTTTGTGATGTGGTTGGGTGAACAGATCACCGAGCGTGGTATTGGTAACGGTATTTCCATCATCATTTTCTCCGGAATTGTTGCTGGACTTCCCTCAGCGTTGGCTGGACTGTTTGAATTGGTGAGAACCAACGCAATGTCCGTGTTGTCTGCGTTGTTTATTCTTGTGCTTGTTGTTGCTGTGACTGCATTTGTTGTGCTTGTCGAGCGAGGCCAGCGTAAGATCACCGTGAACTATGCCAAGAGACAAGTGGGCAATCGGATGTATGCTGGTCAGACATCACACTTGCCACTTAAGCTGAACATGGCTGGTGTGATTCCACCAATCTTTGCTTCATCAATTATTTTGTTTCCAGCCACGATTAGTAGCTGGTTTGCAAGCGGTGAACACTTCGCGTGGTTGACTGATTTGGCGGCTGCTTTAGCACCACGTCAGCCTCTGTACATCACGCTCTATGCCTCTGCAATTATCTTCTTTTGCTTTTTCT
The DNA here is from genome assembly GCF_048820935.1 of Orrella sp. 11846. Taxonomy (NCBI): domain Bacteria; kingdom Pseudomonadati; phylum Pseudomonadota; class Betaproteobacteria; order Burkholderiales; family Alcaligenaceae; genus Orrella; species Orrella sp. 11846. Next base: position 88,230 of record NZ_JBMERD010000011.1, on the reverse strand, counting down.
ATACTGCGTTGGTTTTTAACAGTAAAGAAACTGCGGATAATTTGAAGCGTAGTGGTGCTTTAATTCCCGGAATTCGTCCGGGGGAGCAAACGGCTAGATTTATTGATAAAATCTTGACCCGTTTGACATTGGCCGGGGCGCTCTACATCACACTGGTGTGTTTGCTGCCCGAATTCTTGGTCATGCGTTGGAACGTTCCATTCTATTTCGGTGGAACATCCCTGCTGATCATTGTGGTGGTCACAATGGACTTCATGGCCCAGGTGCAAGCCTACCTGATGTCCCATCAGTATGAGTCGCTCTTGAAGAAGGCCAACTTCAAAGGCACTAACTTACCAATGAGATAAGCGAAAAGAATGTCAAAGGACGACGTTATTCAAATGCAAGGTGAGGTTGTTGAAAACCTCCCGAACGCGACATTTCGCGTCAAGCTAGAAAATGGTCATATGGTACTTGGCCATATTTCAGGCAAGATGCGTATGCATTACATCCGGATTTTACCGGGCGACAAGGTCACTGTGGAGCTCACGCCATATGATCTGACTCGCGCTAGGATTGTGTTCCGGTCTAAGTGACTGAACAGACAAGGACGATAGGAGTCATTCATGAAAGTTATGGCATCGGTCAAACGTATTTGCAGACACTGCAAAATTATTAAACGTCACGGTGTGGTGAGAGTCATCTGCACCGATCCCCGTCACAAGCAGCGCCAGGGTTGATCTGGTTGCAATGATAATTATCTAAGGAAAAGCCATGGCCCGTATTGCTGGCATCAACATTCCGCCCCATCAGCACACCGAAATCGGTTTGACCGCAATTTTCGGTATCGGACGTACTCGTGCTCGTATGATTTGTGAGTCCGCTTCAGTTCCTACAACTAAAAAAGTTAAGGATCTAACGGATGAAGAACTCGAACGCATCCGCGAGCATGTCGGTGTGTTTATGATTGAAGGTGATCTTCGTCGTGAAGTTCAGCTGTCAATCAAACGACTGATGGACATGGGTTCGTATAGAGGCATGCGCCACAGACGTGGTCTGCCTGTACACGGTCAACGTACCCGCACCAACGCACGTACCCGTAAAGGTCCACGTCGCGCTGCGGCTAGCTTGAAAAAATAAGGAGATCTCAAGATGGCAAAGGCCGGTTCCGGCGCATCTCGAGTGCGCAAGAAAGTCAGAAAGAACATTGCGGATGGCATCGCGCACATCCATGCTTCTTTCAACAACACGATCATTACCATTACTGACCGTCAGGGCAACACACTGTCCTGGGCAACATCTGGTGGTGCAGGTTTTAAGGGTTCACGTAAATCGACACCTTTTGCTGCACAGGTTGCTGCTGAAGCGGCAGGTAAGGCTGCGATCGAATGTGGTATCAAAAACCTCGAAGTTCAGATCAAAGGGCCTGGACCAGGTCGTGAGTCTTCAGTGCGTGCACTGAATGCTTTGGGAATCCGTATTTCCAGCATTTCCGACATCACACCTCTCCCGCACAATGGATGCCGCCCGCCTAAGCGTCGTCGTATTTAAGGACTGTTCAAATGGCACGTTACATTGGACCTAAATGTAAACTCTCGCGTCGCGAGGGTACTGATCTTTTCCTGAAAAGCGCCCGTCGCCCATTGGAATCAAAATGCAAAATCGATTCCAAACCGGGTCAACACGGTCGTACATCAGGATCACGTACTTCTGACTACGGTTTGCAGCTTCGCGAAAAGCAAAAACTCAAGCGTATGTACGGTGTTTTGGAAAAACAATTCCGTAAATACTTTAAAGAAGCCGATCGTCGCCGTGGTAATACCGGTGAGACCTTGATTCAATTGCTTGAATCACGTCTGGATAACATCGTGTATCGCATGGGATTTGGCTCAACACGTGCAGAAGCACGTCAGTTGGTCACGCACCGTTCGATCGAAGTGAACGGCCGTACCGCTGATATCGCTTCCATGTTGTTGAAAGCTGGTGATGTTGTTTCAATTCGTGAAAAAGCGAAAAAACAAGTTCGCATTCAAGAAGCGCTTGAATTGGCAACTGGCATCGGACTCCCACAGTGGGTCGAAGTAGATGCAAGCAAACTGTCTGGCGTCTTTAAACAAGTTCCAGACCGCGCTGATGTCGCTCGCGATATCAACGAATCCATGGTCGTGGAATTGTACTCACGCTAATGACCACGGCGGGACTGATTCAAGTCCCGTCTTTTTCTCATTGACCGGAATACCGGTTTCCATCAGCCTTATCGGTGTAACGAGCCGAGGGTATTGAATAAGGAATCGTCTCAATGTCCACTCAAGGATTTTTGAAGCCACGCTCGATTGAAGTCGAGGTGATTGAAGATAATCACGCCAAAGTGATTATGGAGCCTTTTGAACGTGGCTATGGTCATACACTGGGCAATGCGCTGCGTCGCATTTTGTTGTCCTCGATGACAGGCTATGCGCCTACTGAAGTTCAGATCACTGGTGTTGTACATGAGTACTCCACAATTAGCGGTGTAACTGAAGATGTCGTGGATATCATGCTGAATCTTAAAGGCGTGGTGTTCAAGTTGCTGGGTCGCGATGAAGTCACACTGACTTTGCGTAAAAAAGGTGAAGGCCCTGTAAAGGCTTCAGATATTGAATTGCCACATGACGTGGAAATTATTAATCCCGATCACGTGATTGCCAACCTGATTGATTCGGGTAATCTCGAAATGCAAATTCGTGTTGAAAAAGGTCGTGGTTACGTACCTGGTAACGTTCGTGCATTGTCTGAAGACCGCAGTGCAACAATTGGTCGTATTGTGCTTGATGCATCCTACAGCCCAATCCGTCGCGTTAGCTACAACGTTGAAAACGCCCGAGTTGAACAGCGTACTGACCTGGACAAACTGGTATTGGACATTGAGACCAACGGTGTGATTTCACCTGAGGAAGCGGTTCGCCAAGCTGCACGTGTTCTGATGGATCAGGTCGCTGTGTTTGCTGCACTCGAAGGTGCTGGTGAATCCTATGAAGCACCTGCCCGTGGCACACCGCAGATTGATCCTGTGTTGCTGCGTCCGGTTGATGATCTGGAACTTACAGTTCGTTCTGCGAACTGCTTGAAAGCCGAGAGCATTTTCTACATTGGTGATCTGATTCAGCGCACCGAAAATGAACTCCTCAAAACACCAAACCTGGGTCGTAAGTCTTTGAATGAAATCAAGGAGGTTCTGGCTGCTCGTGGTTTGACTTTGGGTATGAAGCTCGAAAACTGGCCACCTGCTGGACTTGAGCACCCATAATCGTGTAAATTGCAGTACCGCGGCTGATGACAGTTGTCAAAGCCGCGTTTGTAGTTCTTAACTTTTAACAAAACTAAAATTGTCCCGCGGCATGTCCGAAAGAAGAGACAATTTCAAGATTCAATAGGAAAAACTATGCGTCATCGTCACGGTCTGCGGAAGTTAAACCGCACATCAAGCCACCGTATTGCCATGTTCCGCAACATGGCTGTGTCCTTGATCACACACGAAGCTATTAAAACTACATTGCCAAAAGCGAAAGAAATGCGCCGTATTATCGAGCCGTTGATCACGCTTGGTAAAGAGCCTACACTCGCGAACCGTCGCCTTGCGTTTGCACGCTTGCGCGATCGTGATGCAGTGACCAAATTGTTTGAAGTGTTGGGTCCTCGTTACGCAACACGTAACGGTGGTTACTCACGTGTCTTGAAGATGGGTTACCGTCAAGGTGACAATGCCCCGATGGCCTTTATGGAACTCGTGGATCGTCCAGAAACTGATGATGCTGCAGAGGACTAAGAACAAGCCGATTAAGGTTTGTTTGTAGTTGTCTAAAAAAGCGACCTGCGGGTCGCTTTTTGCATGTCTGGCTTACACGTAAATCTGGTCAAACGGAACATATTAGCGTTTGATTTTTGATGTGTGCATTGTCGAGTTAAAATATCCGAACATAGTTGCTGTACGACTTGTTTGTTCTCAGTGCGTTGATACAGCTCGAAATTGGGGACGACCTCAATTTTTTAATATATCTCAGGACGACCTGACTTGTTTTTGGGGAGTTAGGTCATGGCTTGGGTATATCTTCTAATCGCAGGTGTTCTCGAAATCGTTTGGGCATTTTCAATGAAGCAGTCTGAAGGATTTACCAGACTCATGCCTTCGGTCATCACTATTGTTGCGATGGTGTTTAGTTTCGGCCTGCTTTCGCTTTCCATGAAAACATTGCCTTTAGGTACGGCTTATACGATTTGGACTGGTATAGGTGCCGTAGGTGCGTTTATTGTGGGCATTGTGGTCTTGGGTGAGTATCTGTCTTTAATTCGTGTTATCGCGGCTGCTCTGATTGTTGGTGGCCTTGTTCTAATGCAGGCTTCTACGCCTACGCACTGATGATGAGTCGAAGAGGCTACTGCTTTGCGTTTGCGCAAATAAAGTCTGATTAACTGAACTCTTTGCGATCTTGATTGCCTTAGAGAGGTCCGGTTAACGAAGTTACCGCTTAAGATAGCGATAGACATGTCTTTGTGAAGAGGGTTTAAATGACTGAAGTCGTGATGATTTTAACGACCGTCTCCACGTCGGAGCAATTTACTGAAATCGCAAAAGCGCTCGTGAGTGAAAAACTTGCTGCTTGCGTTCAAATGTCCTCCCCGATTGTTTCTATGTATAGCTGGGAAGGTGCGCTCGAAACAGAAGAAGAAATCGCGATCACCATCAAAACAACGTCAGAAATATCTGAACGTGTGGTCGCTCGCTTGGTTGAGTTGCATCCTTTTGTGGTGCCTCAAATTACGATAGTGCCGGTTATCGGCGGCTATAGCCCGTACCTCGAATGGGTTAAAGAAAACACCAAGGCTTAATTAAGTTGGCTATGCGCAAAATATTTGTTTCATTTACACGCTTGTTGTTCGGGCTGTTTTTTGTCGTCTTCATGTCGGGTGCAAGTGCTCAAGATTTTCTGGCGCCCGAGAAAGCTTTTGTATTTCAGGCTCAGGTCAACAATTCAGATGAACTGGTCATCCAGTTCAAAATCGCTGATGGGTACTACATGTATCAGGAGCGGCTGTCTATCGAAGCTCAAAAGACACCGTGGCCAGTTGCATTTGGTGAGATGCCTGCTGCAATCGTGGATTACGATCCAACCTTTGACAAAGACATGCATCTGTATTTTGATGCATTTGCAGTGGACGTTGCACTACCCGCTTGGCCAGAAGGCATTGAGAAAATCCCATTTGCGATCGATGTGACCAGTCAGGGGTGTGCCAAAGCAGGTATTTGCTACCCTCCCATGCTTTCTCGTGTGACGTTGCAGCCGACAGATGATGGTTATGCTGTCATCAGCCAACGGCCATATGTCGATCCTTTTGAGGATACGCAACCGAGTTTTTTGGCGGCAGATTCGCAAACAACTGCAGATAAGAACACAGAAAATCAGTCGTCAGATGCATCTTGGTGGAGCTTGTGGCAAAGTGCAGACGATACGGATATTGCGGATGCATTAGTCAGTGCAGGTGTTGGGCAGTTGTTGCTGCTTTTCTTTGCGCTTGGTCTCTTGTTAGCTTTTACACCCTGCGTGTTGCCCATGGTACCCGTACTTTCGGCGTTGATTGTCGGTCAATCTGAAACGATTTCGCGTCGAGACGGATTTTTATTGTCCGTCGCTTACGTTGCAGGGATGTCAGTTATCTACACGCTTTTAGGTGTCCTGGCTGGGATGTCTGGTGCAAGTCTGGCCGCCTGGTTACAGACGCCTTGGGTGTTAAGTGTGTTTGCCATTCTGTTGGCGATCTTTGGTCTGGCGATGTTTGACATTGTTCGGATTGAAATGCCAGCAGGGATTCAATCCAAACTAACTGAAAAAGTTTCCAAACTATCGGGCGGGCGGATCACTGTAGCTGCTGCTACAGGTGCTGTTTCGGCCTTGATTTTGGGACCTTGCGTTGCAGCACCCCTTGCGGGCGCATTGTTATACATCTCGTATACCGGCGATGTCTTGCTGGGTGGCGGCGCATTATTTGCAATGTCCTGGGGAATGGGTGTGCCGTTGATTCTTGTTGGGATCTCAGCGGGTTCCATCTTGCCCAAAGCAGGGCAGTGGATGGAAGGTGTCAAAACATTTTTTGGTGTGTTGCTCATTGCCACCGCATGGTGGATGATGGATTCTGTTCTGCCTGTACATGTAATCATTGTCGGTTGGGTGCTTTTGGCATTTTTCTCGGCCATATTGCTTGGTGTGTTCGAGCCTTTACCATCTAGGGATACGATTTCAGGTTTGCGTTACCTTCTGGTCACGTTGAAGAAAACACTCGGATTGTTTGTCGCTGCCATTGGATTGATTTGGCTTTTAGGTGTCAGTAGTGGTGGGCAGTCATTAATTCGTCCATTGTGGCATCTGACATCAGGTGCTGGTACGGTTGCCGGTCAAAGTGACCTGTACCCAGTATTTGAAAAAATTGATTCTGTGTCTGAATTAGATCGTGTGCTTCAAGAATCGAAGCAGCCCATCTTGCTAGATTTCTATGCAGACTGGTGCATCTCATGTAAAGAAATGGAAGCGTTGACGTTTACATCACCTGAAGTGCAGGTAGAAATGCAGAAGTTTCGTCTGATTCAGGCTGATGTGACAGATAACACACGACAACATCGGGAATTGTTGCGACGATTCAACCTTTTTGGTCCGCCAGGGATTATATTTTTTGATGCTGATGGGCGTGAATTGAAACGACCCAGAGTGATCGGCTTTCAAAATGCACAGCGTTTTCAGCAAACGCTGGAGGAAGTGTTAAATCCATAAGGGCGCGTAATGAGTCCAACCACACGAGTCGTGGCAATTTTAGCCATGGCTGCTTTTGCGAGTACGAGCGCGTTTCGTATTCTTGATCCGGCAATTCCTCAATTGTCACAAGAATTTAATGTGACCACTGGGCATGCGGGCGATGTCGTAATGTGGTTTGCGCTCGCTTATGGCATTGCGCAGTTCTTCTACGGTCCGATAGGCGACCGTTATGGCAAGTTTCGCGTCCTTACGCTGGCAACGTTGGCATCATGCTTGGGTAGTTTGGTTGTTGCCTTGGCGCCGACTTTTGAGATTGTGTTGTTAGGACGGTTTTTGTCGGGTGCGACCAGTGCGGCGATTGTGCCTTTAGCGCTTGCTTGGATTGGTGATCACGTACCTTACGAGAAGCGTCAGGCAACGCTGGCGCGTTTTATCTTAGGCAATATCATCGGGATTACTGCAGGATTGTGGATTGGTGGGTTTTTTACTGATCTCACAGGCTGGCGAGGTGGCTTGTTCTTCTTAGCTGGCCTATATGTGGTGGTGGGTCTGACGTTGATTACTCAACGGCATCGTGTTGTTGAAGCACCCCCCTCATTTGAACGCATTCAGTTCGTGGCACCCATCAAGGAAGTCTTCCGGTCGAAGTGGGCCAGAGTTGTGTTGTTGGCCGTCTTCATAGAAGGTGGCTTAGTCTTTGGTTCTGTTGCTTATGTGCCAGCTTATCTTCAATATACCTACGACATTACCCCCACCTTGGCAGGGATTGTGACGGGCTTGTTTGCGGGCGGTGCCTTGCTGTATGTCTTTAATGCGTCTTGGTTGATTCGCTTACTTGGTGAACGTTTGCTGTCGAGTTCGGGTGGTTGGATTCTGGCTCTGAGTTATCTACTCTATCTCTATGGTCCTTCTTGGCATTGGGCCTTGGCAGCGGGTGTGTTCTGTGGTCTTGGCTATTATTTTTTACATGCCGTGCTTCAAACACGAGCCACGCAGATGGTAGAGCATGTGAGAGCAACCGGGGTGTCCATGTTCGCGTGTTTTATGTTTCTGGGACAGGCAGTTGGAATTGTATTGGGGTCAGAAATTGTTGATTATTTCGGATTAAGAACGTTACTCGGTATCTCAGTGATTGCGTTACCGATCCTAGGATTGTGGTTTAGTCATCGACTGGGGCGCCATGAACGTCAGCAACAAAATGAGGCAACCATATCATGAATGTTGATGCCTCTGAACAACGTTCTGAACAGACTCAAATCTCCCGAACCATTTTCTTATTGTCTCTAGCGGCCTTTGCGAGTACGAGTGCGCAGAGGGTTCTCGATCCCGCTTTACCAGTACTCTCGCAAGAGTTTTCTGTCACGACGGGTCAGGCTGCGGACGTGGTGAAAGTCTTTGCACTAGCCTATGGATTGTTGCAGTTTTTGTATGGCCCGGTTGGCGATCGATTTGGTAAATACAAAACCTTGGCATGGGCAACACTCGCTTGTGCAGGTGGCAATATTCTGATTTTGTTCGCTGAACAGTTTGAAATGATAGTTTTCGGACGATTTCTATCTGGCGCAACCGCAGCAGCGATTATTCCGTTGTCGATGGCCTGGATCGGAGATCATGTCCCTTATGAGCAGCGTCAAGCGACGTTAGCCAAATTCATGATTGGGACCATTATGGGTATCAATATGGGTTTGGTGGTGGGTGGAACATTAACCGATTGGTTCGGATGGCGAGCGAGTTTTTGGGTGTTGTCCACGGTTTACATTTTGATTGGTGGATTGTTACTGGTCAACCGTAAAAAAGTTCCAGAATCACCACCAGGCTCAAGTGGCTTTCAGTTGATTGGACCGATCAGACAAGTTGTCCGTGTGCCTTGGGCGCGCATTATGTTGTTAGTGGTATTGCTGGAAGGCGCACTAGTTTTTGGTGTGATGTCTTATGTGCCCACCTATCTGCAGTTTCGCCATGAGATTACCTCGATGGCAGCTGGCCTTGTGACGGCTCTGTTTGGCATAGGCTCATTGCTTTATGTCGCACGGGCCAGATGGTTGATTGGTACGTTGGGTGAAGTGCGTATGGTTCGAGCAGGTGGTTGGCTGATAGGATTAGGTTATGCCGTGTATGTGCTCGGTCCCATCTGGTGGAGTGCCATTTTTGCGAGCTTGTGCTGTGGATTTGCTTACTATTTAGTTCACGCTGTATTGCAAACGAATGCGACGCAGATGGTGCCTAAAGTGCGTGGAACGGCAGTGTCTCTCTTCGCATCGTGTCTCTTTGCTGGACATGCGATCGGTGTGTCCTTGGGCGGCACTGTAGTGGATCACTTTGGTGTGGTGTGGGTTATTTTGGCGGGTGCGGTCCTGATGCCAGTTTTGGCACTGTACTTTGCAAAACGACTGGCACAACATCATCGTCTGCAAAGTACAGAGTAAAGTGCAATGACTTATGCAGGCTGTTTTTGCAGAAGTCGTGCAGCTTCAACCGCAAAGTAGGTCAGAATACCGTCTGCACCGGCGCGCTTAAAGCCCAGCAGGGATTCCATCACGACTCGATCGTGATCTAACCAACCATTGGCAGCTGCCGCTTTGAGCATTGCATACTCACCGCTGACTTGATAGGCGAAGGTTGGCACACGGAAGGTATCTTTGACGCGCCGTACGACATCCAGATACGGCATACCGGGTTTGACCATCACCATGTCAGCACCTTCCTGCAGATCGGAAGCCACTTCGCGCAGGGCTTCATCAATATTGGCAGGATCCATTTGGTAGCTCATTTTGTCGGAGCGCCCCAGATTACTGGCTGAGCCGACGGCATCGCGAAAGGGTCCGTAGAATGCGCTGGCATATTTAGCCGAGTAGGCCATGATGCGTGTGTGATGGAATTGATTGGTTTCCAGCATCTGGCGTATCGAGCCAACGCGCCCATCCATCATGTCACTAGGAGCGACGATGTCGACGCCTGCTTCAGCTTGAGCATGCGCTTGACGTGTCAGAATGTCGAGAGTGATGTCGTTGATCACATAACCTTCAGAGTCGATAACGCCGTCCTGACCATGGCTGGTGTATGGATCGAGGGCCACATCGGTCAGAACACCCAAATCGGGATAAGCATCCTTGATGGCACGAATCGCACGTGGAATGAGTCCTTGAGGGTTGGTTGACTCTAGGCCTTCAGGATCTTTAAGCGATGCATCAATGACTGGGAACAAGGCAATCACAGGAATACCGAGTGTGACACATTCACCGGCGACTTTCAGTAATTCATCAATGGAGTAACGGTTGACACCTGGCATGGACGGCACGGGTGTGACGATGCCCGATCCTTCAATCACAAACACTGGATAAATGAAGTCATTCACAGTTAGGGTGTGTTCACGCACAAGACGGCGCGTGAAGTCGTCTCGACGTAGTCTGCGAGCTCGGTAAGTGGGGAACTCGGCATTCTGAAAAGTAAAGTTTGTCATAAAACCCTCTGGGGAGAAATCCAGTTTTCAATATGAAGTGTGGCTTCTTCAATGCCAAGGCGTGCAGTGGCAGAAAAAGGCACAGCGATGAGGTCGCCAATCTCAGCAAGTTGCTTACGAACTGCAAAAACAGCGTTCTTACGTTGACCGAATGGTAATTTATCGGCCTTGGTCAGTAGCACCAAGACGCCTTTGCCAGTCGGTGCGATCCAATTGGCCAATCGCAGGTCAAGCTCTGTGACACCACGTCGGATGTCAATCAGTAATACAATACCCGCGAGCGAGGTGCGTTGACTTAGGTAATCACCTAAGACGTCTGCCCACTCTTCCCGTGTTTTACGGTCAACAGCAGCGTAACCATAGCCTGGCAGGTCAACAAGGTATCCTAGGCTACCCTCTTGATCTAAGGGGTCTGGTAATGAGAACATGTTGATTAAACGGGTGCGGCCTGGAGTTTTGCTGGAGAAAGCCAGACGGCGTTGGTTGGTCAGAACATTGATGGCACTAGATTTGCCAACATTGGACCGACCCACAAAACAGACCTCTGGCGCGCCGGGTGGTGGCAGTTGGTCCAGACGTGCTGCTGAAATGGCAAATGTAGCTCGATGTAGTATGGACACAGTCATTCTTCCGGTATCTTGATTTCCCTATTGTATAATTCACGGGTTTGATAAAGGTACCGAATCCCTTCGAGGTCCTAAATTATGAAGCTAGTGTTGTCTTGGGCGGCAAAAATCGCCAGCGTTACGTTAACCAGTGGGCTGTTGATGAGTGTGTCTGCCGTTCATGCGGCCGATGTACCAAAAGGTCCCGCAATGCCTGATGCGAAAGCGGGTGAGCGTCTTTTTAATGAAGGCGATCTGACGCGTGGCATCGTGGCCTGTTCGAGCTGTCATGGCGCCGCTGGAAACAGTGTGTTGCCAGAAAACCCGAATCTGGCTGCACAGCCGCATGAGTACATTTATAAGCAGTTGACTGAATTCCAGCCCAAAGCCGGGTCGGATGTCGCTCTGCGTTTAGGTGTAGGCGGTAATCCTGCCGTGATGTCTGCCATGGTCATGCCTTTGACTGATGAAGATATGCAAAATGTTTCGTTGTATCTGGCGGAACAACCTCTGACATCCCCTTCATCTGCAAGCGATGAAGATCTGGTTAGTCAGGGACAGCAAATCTGGCGTGGTGGGATTGCATCTAAGAATGTGCCCGCCTGTGCAGCCTGTCACTTGGCAAATGGTGCTGGCATTCCTGGCGAGTACCCACGTTTAGGTGGTCAGTTTGCATCTTACTTGGAGCAGCAACTTGAGTTGTTCCGTGCAGGCTATCGCAACAACAATGAAATGATGACCGACATCGCTGCACGCCTGTCTGATGCTGAGATCAAAGCAGTTTCAGATTACGCGGCAGGATTGCGCTAATCTAAGCGCATATAACAGGATTCAGTTGACCTTATAGTAGGTCTACTGAACCTTTTTCGATCGGTCTGGTCTAAATTCGGGGCATCCGTGTGCCCCGAATTTTTGCAACTCCAGATAAGAGATTATTTGCGTGACAGATGTAGCTTCCGCTAAGCCGCGACGTGCAGTGCGCCCGCGACGCCGACTAACGTGGTCGTCCCTTTTTGAATTGCTGGGATCGATGCGGTTTGCCATTTACTTGCTGATGATCATTTGTATCGCCAGCGTGGTGGGAACGGTATTGCCTCAAAACATGGGGCAGACTGTTTACATTGATCAGTTTGGACTGTTCTGGTACGAGGTTCTGTCTAAATTCGATGTTTGGTCGATTTATAACAGTACCTGGTTCTTGGTCATTATGGCATTTCTGGTGGTATCAACCACCATCTGTCTGATTCGAAACACACCCAAGATGCTGCGCGATATGCGCACATTTCGTGAGCATGTGCGTGGCTCATCACTCCGTGCCTTCCGACATCGTTTTGAGTTGGAAACGTCGCAAGACATCGCTTCCTGTGAGACGAATATCGAAAAATGGCTTAAAAGTCAGGGCTATCGATTTAAAGAGCGGCGGGAAGAAAATGGTGTGCTGATTGCGGCCAAAAAAGGTTCAGGCAATCGACTAGGTTATATTTTTGCGCACGCTGCGATTGTGATCATTTGTATTGGTGGGCTACTAGATAGTGAGCTGCCTGTGCGATTGCAGGTCTGGCTCTATGGAAAAACCCCTATTCTAGAAAACATGTCGGTGTCAGATGTACCAGCGTCTGGCCGTCTCTCCGTAGATAACCCCAGTTTTCGTAGTAATTTGCTGATTCCTGAAGGGGCCAGTCGTTCCAACGCCATTGTGAACGTAGATGAAGGGGCGCTGGTACAGCCCTTGCCGTTTGAAATTGAGCTGAAAAAGTTTATTGTTGATTATTACTCCACTGGGATGCCTAGTCGGTTTGCGAGTGAAGTGATCGTTCGTGATCTGGAAACGAACGAAACATTTGAACAGCTGATTGAAGTCAATGAGCCCTTACGCTATCGTGGTGTGACGGTTTATCAGTCCAGTTTTGATGATGGTGGCAGTACAGTCGATTTAGCCATTTATCCATTAAGTGGCGTGGGTAACAAACCATTGGACACGCGTCGTCGTATCGGCGAACAATTGGAATTGACCACAACCGACAATCAAAAGTTACGTTTAGAGGTGACCGCGTTACGTCCCATCAACGTGGAAGATATGACTTCGGGTGTGCCGCAACCTAAAGCCTTGATGGAGCATGTGGCTGAAGTCACTGGCAGTGCAGGATTGAGTCGCAACAAGAATTTACGCAATATTGGTCCAAGCGTGGAATACACGATCACGGATAATAGTGGCCAGTCGATTCTGTTTCACAATTACATGGTGCCTGTGACACTCGAAGACCTTACGGTGTTTCTATTGGGTGTTGATACGGACGGTAGCGGACAATTCAGCTTCTTAAGATTGCCGGTCGATGATGATTTTTCCATGAAGGAATTCCTAGAGCTGAGATCCGCATTGGCCAATCCGGCTTTGCGACTCTTTGCGGCGCAACGCTTTGCACAGGCACATGCCAATGCAGGACCCGACCAAAAAGCCCTTGAAACGTCCGCAAAACGTACACTCGATACGTTTGCCAATGGTGGTTTGCAACAGTTGTCGCAGTTTTTAGAGCAAAGCGTCTCGCCTGAGGAGTTGCCAGTAGCCGTTGATGCGGTGATCCGTTTATTGGGATCTTCCATGTCGTCATTGCGTGAGATAGTTCGTGAGCAAATGCGGCTTGAACCCATCGATATGACGACACCAGAAAGCGTGCAGTGGACGCAACTGGCAGTGGGAGCCTTGTCTGATTTGACGATGTATCCGTCACCGGTGCTCGTGAATATGAAGTCGTTTGAACATGTTCAAGCCAGTGTTTTTCAAGTTTCACGAGCGCCCGGCATGATCACGGTATACATTGGATGTTTACTATTAATTTTGGGCGTGTTTGCCATGTTTTATGTCAGAGACCGCCGTATCTGGGTCTGGCTGAGTCAAGACGAAGGCCAATCAGACACAAAGATTTTGGCGGCCATGACATCCCAAAAAAGAACGTTAGATTTCAATCGTGAGTTTGAGCGATTCAAGCAAGCGATGAGTCGTTTGAATCAAAAGGAGATTTGAACATGTCACAAAATTCAGCCGTGATGGAAGACACCGCCTGGAAAGATCTGGTGGAATCGGGTGATGGTCGTATGTTGCGTGGCCGTGCTGACTGGACAGATCTTCTATTTTTTATCTTGTTGTCAGTTGGTGCTTGGTATGCGTTGACTGAATATGCACAATCTATGGATGTCTATGAAAAAGGCATTCTGATTGCTACGGTGCCTATGCTGGTCTGGATGGGATGGCTTTGGCGTCCGCTGCGCTGGTTAATGGTGATTAGTGGTGCACTCGCACTGGTGGCTATATCGTTGTATCAAGGCGATAACGCACGGTCGGAACAGGTGTTTTGGTTGCAATACCTGCTGTCTTCACAATCAGCGATTCTGTGGATGTGTGTGCTGTTTTTGCTGGCCACAATTTGTTACTGGATTGGTTTGTTTAGTCCGACAGCCGCTTGGCTTGGTACGACGCTAACTTGGGTCGGTGTCTACGCAGGTGTGGTCGGATTGCTTGTGCGCTGGTATGAAGGCCACTTGATGGGATCGGATTTGGGGCACATCCCTGTGAGCAATCTGTACGAAGTCTTCGTCTTGTTTGCACTCATCACAGCCTTGTTTTATCTCTATTACGAAAAGCGTTACAACACCCGTTCACTCGGTGGATTTGTGATGCTTGTGGTGAGCTCTACGGTTGTGTTTTTGATGTGGTATTCCATTTCTCGGGGTGCCCATGAAATCCAGCCGCTGGTGCCAGCACTCAAGAGTTGGTGGATGAAGCTGCATGTCCCTGCAAACTTTATCGGCTATGGCACTTTTTCGTTGGCAGCCATGGTCGGGTTTGCGTATCTTGTGAAGCAAAACGCACAAACGCGTTCTTGGCTTAAATTGTTGCCTTTGTTCATTTTAGGGGTGCTGTTGGCCGTTGAGCCCATGGTGTTTCGTACAAGTGAGCTTTCTGCGACTTGGATGATTTACTTTGGCGTAGGCATGGTCTTGGTGGGGTTGATTCTCGCGTTTCGTGCACCGATCGCTCGTCAGTTGCCTTCTTTAGAAGTTCTTGACGATATTATGTATCGTGCCATCGCGATTGGATTTGCATTCTTTACGGTTGCAACCGTGCTGGGTGCGCTTTGGGCGGCAGATGCTTGGGGTGCTTACTGGCAATGGGATCCGAAAGAAACCTGGGCGCTAATCGTCTGGTTAAACTACGCGGCATGGTTGCATTTGCGACTGATGAAAGGATTACGAGGCACGATGGCTGCTTACTGGGCATTGGTGGGCTTGTTGATTACCGGATTTGCATTTCTTGGGGTCAACATGTTCCTGTCAGGTTTGCATTCCTACGGCGAGCTTTAATCTGAGTCGACAGACTGAGTTGGAGAGCCTCGCTGTCATTCTTTAACTAAGCGATGGACTCCGACTCCTGTGAGCAAGAAACCATACCCGGGTTTAATACTTTTTGCGACGCTGACCATTCAGGCTCTCGTGGCCATGGCTTTGATCACACTCCCTGTTGTAGCACCTGTTGTGGCGCAATCGACAGGCACTTCAGCGGCCTATGTGGGTGCCTATGTGGCGCTTGTTTACGTGGCGGCAATGACCTCCAGCATTATGGGTGGACCTTATGTGACTCGCCTAGGTGCTTTGCGGGTGAGCCAGATTTGTCTGGGATTTACCACGGTGGGGCTGCTGCTGTGCGCGATTCCTAATATGTGGGCAATTGCACTGGGTGCCTTGTTTATCGGACTTGGTTATGGTCCTGTCACACCCGCCAGTTCTCACCTTTTAATTAAAACGACTCCCCCCCAGCGTCTGGCTTTGGTGTTTTCTATCAAACAAACCGGTGTGCCAGTGGGCGGCATGATGGCGGGCATGATTGTGCCCAGTCTCGAAGTCGTGATTGGTTGGCAAATGGCTTTTGTGGTGGTTGCGGTCATGTGCGTGGCCACGCTGCTGTTGGTGAGTCCATTGCGCCGTCAGTTGGATGATGACCGTTCGCCTGAATCCAGAATGTCTTTGCGTCGTAGCCTGATTGATCCGGTGCGTCTTGTGGTTTCTGTCAAAAATCTTCGTATTTTGGCGTTTGTCTCATTTTTATTCTCTGTCTGCCAGTTGTCTGTGACGACTTATCTCGTAACGTTTTTATATGAGGATTTAGGTTGGACGTTGATTGCAGCCGGTGTGGCGCTAACGGTTGCTCAAGCAGCCGGTGTCGGTGGCCGGATTTTGTGGGGCTGGCTCGCTGATAAATGGTTTGGTGCGGGTGCGATGCTAATTGTGGTGGGCGTCTTGTTGGGTAGTGCCGCAATCGGCTTGGCCTTACTAACTGAAAATTCAGTGCACTGGCTGCTCTATTTGATTCTTATTGTGATCGGCTCAACAGCAATTGGCTGGAATGGTGTCTATTTGGCTGAGGTGGCCCGTCAAGCGCCACCAGGGAAGGCTGGGATGGCTACGGGTGGGTCGTTAGGCTTCACCTTTATGGGCGTGTTGTTTGGACCGCCTTTGTTCGGTGTGGCCGCCACTGTTTTTGGTAGCTATGGTGTGAGCTATGCTTTGTTGTTTATCCCAATGATTGGAACGGTTTTGTTGCTCTGGAGTCGCCGCTATCGTCAGGCATGGCTAGGTGTGAAATAAATGACTGTGTGAAATAAACGATTTGGTCGTGTTGGTAGTTGCGACCGTCGTTTTGAATGGAGACGGTCGCAAGGTTTTGATCAGAGATCCAACAGATTTTCACCACGAATGAGATCATCGAACGTTTCACGTTCACGGATCACCGTCACTTGATCACCATCCACCAGAATCTCAGCAGCGCGCGTACGTGAGTTGTATTGCCCCGACATCACAAAGCTATAGGCACCGGTAGATTCGATGACTAGGTAGTCGTTCTGCTCGATGGCCAACGTTCGTTCTTTGGCTAGCCAATCTGCGCTTTCGCAAATGGGCCCAACCACATCCCAAGTCTGTGCTTTAGCACCCGTGTTGAGTTTTAAAGGCAGTACACCATGCCATGCTTCGTACAATGCTGGGCGCATCAAGTCATTCATCGCCGCATCGACAATGGCAAATGAGCGCTGTTCAGCGGGCTTCAAGAAAATCACTTGCGTCAGGAGCACCCCGGCATTGCCGACTAATGAGCGACCAGGCTCCATCACCAACTCAAGATCACCCAGTCCGTTTGATGTCAGACGTTCAAAGACGGTATTAATCAGATCTGCGGGGTCTATCGGTGTTTCATCGTGATAGCGAATACCTAAGCCACCCCCAATGTCTAGATGCTGCAGCGTGATACCTTGCGTGCTCAATGCTTTGATGAGAATGATCAGTTTATCCAGCGCATCTAGATAGGGAGAAATTTCAGTGATTTGCGAACCAATATGGCAGTCGAGTCCAGTGATGTTTAGGTTGGGGAGCTCTGAGGCGTATTGATACGTTTGCACAGCCTCTTCAATGGCAATGCCAAATTTGTTTTCTTTGAGTCCGGTCGAAATGTAAGGGTGGGTGTGTGGATCGACATCCGGATTCACGCGTAATGACACAGGTGCCACGATATTTAACCGTGTTGCAACCTCAGAAAGCTGTTTAAGTTCAGCCACGGATTCAACATTGAAGCATTTCACACCCGCCTTGAGGGCGGCTTCCATTTCCCAGATTTGTTTGCCAACCCCTGAAAATACGACTTTTGAGGGATCGCCGCCTGCTTTCAATACTCTGGCGAGCTCGCCACCGGAAACAATATCAAAGCCACTACCCAGTTTGGCAAAAAGCTGCAAAATGGCTAGGTTTGAATTGGCTTTCATGCCATAGCAGATTAAGGCTTTGCGTGATTCGATGGCGCGTGCGTAAGACTGCCAGGCATGTTCAATCGCGGCTCGTGAATAGACATAAAGCGGCGTGCCATACTGTTTGGCAAGCGTTTCAAGCTCGATAGACTCGACAAAGAGACGATTCTGATCAAAATGAAAAAATGGCTGACCAGCAGGGGTCGGCGGTGTAGACGGAGCGTTTTGTGGGGACATATTGGACAATCGAGCTTAAAGGTTATTCAATTTTGATAGGAACGTGTTCGACGCGTTCACTTTCGAAGCCTGTTGTTATAGGCTGCTGA
Source organism: Orrella sp. 11846 (assembly GCF_048820935.1). Lineage (NCBI taxonomy): Bacteria > Pseudomonadati > Pseudomonadota > Betaproteobacteria > Burkholderiales > Alcaligenaceae > Orrella > Orrella sp. 11846. Next base: position 70,290 of record NZ_JBMERD010000011.1, on the reverse strand, counting down.
CCGAGTGTGTCGGTTGAGACCGTGGGAGCGTCAGTTTCCAGCGTGTCTGGTGGCGGTGGTAAATAGAGTGGTCCTTTGTAACCACAGCCATTGAGCAGGCTTACCGTCAATAAAGCGGTAGCAGCAAGTAGAATTGTATTCAACGTTGAAGGGCTTGGTGATTTAGACACGAGAGCTCCATTGAGATTTACAGGAACAAATTATGACTGAAACTGAATTTGAAAACATCATCAGCGATATTCTGGATGTGATTGAGAATATGTCCGATGATTGGTACGAACGTCTAAATGTGGATGTTGACGCCCATCGTGAGGCCAATGTGCTCAATCTCCTGTTCGATAATAAAACACCCGTGGTCATTAATAGCCAAACACCTATGCGTGAGCTTTGGGTTGCGGCACCCAGCGGTGGATTCCATTATCGTCTGGAAGCTGAGCGCTGGATCGATAGCCGCGGTGGTCCTGATTTGGAAGCTGCATTGTCGGCAATCTTCTCGGATGCCACTGGGCATCCGATTGTGTTTACCTTGAACGGTTGATCCGAATCAATCTGTTAGTTCTTCAGCCGGAATAAAGTTCACACTTTGTTCCGTGACGCCTAAAGACTCCAGCAGATCATCGATCGAATCTTTCTTAGCATCCAATCCGAGACGAGTCACAGATTCTTCAGGTGGGTACTCTGAAAAATACATGTTCTGACCCTGAACGATTAAACCGCTAGGTGGCGCAGGACGGGGTTCTTCAGGATAACGTTGCAAAGCGTGTTCCATGTAGCCCATCCAGATGGGGAGTGAAACACCACCGCCGGTTTCTCGGCTACCCAGAGACTTAGGCTGATCAAAGCCTAGCCAGGCGACGCCAACCAGATGTGGGGTGTAACCCGCGAACCAGGCATCAACCGCATTGTTGGTGGTGCCGGTTTTTCCAGCGATATCGCGTCGTTTGAGTGTCGCACTGGCTCTGGCAGCTGTCCCGTACTGTGCCACACCGCGCAGCAAATCATCCATGACATAGGCTGTTCTGGGATCAATGACGCGTGCGGCAGCATCGCCAGCGACGGTTGGATCAGCGCGCATTAGAACCTGTCCCTCCGCATCGGTGACGTAATCAATCAGATAGGGATCGACGCGGTAGCCACCATTGGCAAAGACAGCGAATCCGGCGGCCAGTTGAAGCGGTGAAACCGCACCCGAACCAAGCGCCATCGGCAAATAGGGTGGGTGTTTTTCTGCTTCAAATCCAAATCGGGTGATGTATTCCTGCGCATACTGCGGACTAATGGCTTGCAGGATGCGGATCGAAACCATGTTGCGAGATTTGGCCAATGCTTGACGCATGGTGAGGGAGACGTCGTAAGCGTTTCCGTAGTTACGGGGTTTCCAGCCTCGGTTTGAACCAGTTTGTGCGGCAGTGAGTTCAAAGGGTTGATCCGAGATTTCGGTTGCTGGGGTTAGACCACGCTCAAGGGCTGCCGCATAGATAAACGGTTTAAACGCAGAACCGGGCTGACGCCAAGCTTGTGTGACGCGGTTAAAGTGTCCCTGATAAAAGTCGAACCCACCGACCATAGATTGAATCGCACCATCTTGGGGTCGCATGGAAACAAAAGCACCCTGAACTTCAGGCAAGTTGAGGATTTCCCAAGCACCATCAGGCATTTTGTTGATGGTGACAACAGAACCACGCACAATCTGTGGTTGCCCTTTGTTTTTGGCGTTTAAGGAGCGTGCAATCACGCCGATTAGTTTTTTGTCATCAATGGTGATAATGTCGTGCGAACTTTTGGCGACAGTCACGGATGTGGGGCTGGCCTGTAAAACGACTGCTGTCTGGAATCCACTGACATCTGGATATTGTTCCAGAACCTGATCCATGAACTCATCAAACTTCTCGGGATTGTTCTCTAAACCATCCGGTAGATTGACTTGTCCGATCGGGCCGGGATAGACAGCACGGCGTGTATAACCCAACACACCTTCTCGTAAAGATTGCCAAGCCCATTCTTGGTCGTCTGAACGAATCGTGGTGTAGACGTTCAAGCCTCGAGAATAAACGTCATCACCGTAGAGAGAGAACATCAATAAGCGGGCCAACTCCGCAGCGTATTCACCGTGCAGGTTGGCGTAACCATTGGCAGCTGAACCACTGGTGTTGCCCGACTGCAGCACGATAGGTTCTTTCAGAGCTGCTTCGTACTCGGAATCCGTCAGATAACCTAAGGAGTGCATGCGGCCAAGCACGTAGTGTTGACGTGCAACGGCACGGCTCATGTTAGAAACTGGGTTGTAGCGGGAGGGTGCTTTTGGGATACCAGCTAGCATCGCAGCTTGGGCTGGAGTGAGATCGTTGACTTCCTTACCAAAATAGGTTCGAGCAGCTGCTGCAAAGCCGTAAGCGCGTCGTCCCAAAAAGATTTGGTTGAGGTAAAGCTCCAGAATCTGATCTTTTGTTAGGCTGGATTCAATTTTGTACGTCAGCAGTAACTCGTAGAATTTACGGGTATAGGTTTTTTCAGAAGAAAGGTAAAAGTTACGAGCCACCTGCATCGTGATCGTACTGGCGCCCTGAGACTTAGACATCGCAGCGACGTTCGCAAGCCCGGCACGCGCGACACCCAACCAGTCAATACCGCCGTGCTCGTAGAAGCGATCATCTTCAGCAGCCAGAATGGCAGACTTCAGCACGTCTGGAAATTCGTTAAAACGTAAGACGTTACGTCTTTCCTCACCAAACTCACCGATCATCACTTTGTCAGCGGTATAGACCCGTAAAGGAACGCGCGGTTTATAGTCGGTCATGGCCGCCAAATCAGGCAGGTTTGGCCAGGCAATCGACAAAGCAATTACCATTAGCAGCGCCGCACTGGCCGCCAGACCCGCGCAAAAGACGAGGAATTTCAGCACAAACCGGACGAACCAGGGACTTTGTGTGCCGGCGGATTCAGAGCGCGATGCGCGTGATTGAGAGTTACTTTTCTTCATAGGTTCATAATTTTACGCGTTCACGGCGCTCCAGTGGGATAATGAGGCCATGAATCAGAAGCTTTCATCTATTTATCTCGTGGGCATGATGGGCTCAGGCAAATCCACAATCGGTAAAGTTGTGGCGCGTATGCTTGGGCGTCCATTTATTGACCTAGACCAGGAGATTGAAACTCGGTGTGGTGTCAGAATACCAGTCATCTTTGAGATCGAAGGTGAAGAAGGGTTCCGTAAGCGTGAAACACAAACGCTAGAAGACTTATCCCAGCGTCAAGGAATCGTATTGGCAACGGGCGGCGGAGCTGTGACACAAGCCGTTAACCGTGAAATCCTTCAGACCAACGGTCTGGTGGTCTATCTTAAAGCGTCTGTCGATGAATTGTATCGCCGTACCAAACGAGATCGTAATCGACCTTTGCTGGCAACGAAAGATCCTAAAGCCAGATTACATCAATTGATGCAGGAACGTGCAGCATTTTATGAAGAAATTGCTGACATTGTGATGGAAACCAATGGAAAGTCCGTCTCGACAGTGGCGCGTCGTTTAGCGGAAAAAATTAGAGAGTCTCAAAAACAATCATGCAATCCGTAATTGTTCAAACGCCGTCGGGCGATTATCCCATCCATATCGAAGCAGGTGCATTAGGTTCGATTGCTCGTAGTATTCCGGACAATGCCAGTGCCGTCATCGTGGTTACAAACCCCACGATTGATGCCCTGTATGGCGAGACGGTGCGTCAGAGTTTGCAAGCTGTTTCATGCCCAGTGCAGTTTGTGTCTTTGCCTGATGGTGAAGCGCATAAGAGCTTTGACAGTTTGTCACAGATTTTGGATGCTTTATTGGCTAAGCAGCGTGACCGACGTGCGGTCATTGTGGCTTTAGGCGGTGGTGTCATTGGCGATATGGCTGGGTTTGCGGCTGCTATCTATATGCGGGGAATTCGTTTTGTACAAATTCCAACGACGCTACTGGCACAAGTGGATTCGTCTGTCGGCGGTAAAACAGCGGTGAACCACCCGCTGGGTAAAAACATGATTGGTGCTTTTCATCAACCGATTGCGGTTGAAATTGATACCAACGTATTGCAGACCTTGCCACAACGTGAGATCAGTGCCGGATTGGCTGAGGTGATCAAATACGGTTTGATTTTGGATGAGCCGTTTTTTGCGTGGTGCGAAGCCAATGCACAAGCATTGATGAATCGGGATCCTGAATATTTGTCTCAGGCGATTGAGCGCTCTTGCCAGTTTAAGGCTCAAGTTGTTGGCGCCGATGAACGTGAATCTGGTTTGCGGGCAATTCTGAATTTAGGCCATACATTTGGCCATGCAATTGAAGCGGGACTGGGTTACGGTCAGTGGTTACATGGTGAAGCGGTTGGCTGTGGGCTCATTATGGCGGCTGAATTGTCGCACCGTGTTTGTGGACTAGAAATGGCGCAGGTTGAGCGTGTACGTGCGCTGGTGGGTGCCATTGGATGTCCTGTGCGTGCCCCAGCATTAGGGGGGGCTGATCATTGGTTTGATCTGATGCGTGGTGATAAAAAAGCGCAAGCTGGAGAAATTCAGTTTGTGCTTATGCCTCGAATTGGTGAGGCGATTGTGCGAGCTGCTCCAGAGACAGCCGTACGTGAAGTGCTCGCGGTTTGTTGTGAGTCTGATTAAGTATTGGGAGTGTCATGCCTAAGCGTGCTGTCTATGCCAGCCATCCGGATCAATCGCGCGGTCGTCGTTATGTAGAACCTGGACCCGGTGAGCGATCTGAATTTCAAAGAGATCGCGATCGGATTATCCACGCCAAGGCGTTTCGACGCTTGCAATACAAAACCCAGGTTTTTGTGAATCACGAAGGTGATTGGTTTCGCACACGCCTGACACACTCGTTGGAAGTTGCGCAGATTGCACGCACCGTAGCACGTAGTTTGGGCTTGGATGAAGATCTGACAGAAGCTATTTCGCTCGCGCATGATCTTGGCCATACGCCTTTTGGGCACGCCGGACAGGATGAACTCAGTGCGTGTATGCGGCATTTTGCGCCAGATGCCGGGGGGTTTGAGCACAACTTTCAAAGCTTGCGAGTCGTCGATGAATTGGAGCAACGCTATCCCGGGTTTAGTGGTTTAAATCTGTGTTTTGAGACGCGTGAAGGCATTCTTAAACACTGTTCACTTTCAAATGCCCGTGGGCTGGGCGAGTTGGGACAACGTTTTATTGATCGCACGCAACCTTCTTTAGAAGCGCAGCTGGCAAACTTGGCGGATGAAATTGCGTATAACAATCACGACATTGAAGATGGATTACGTTCCGGCTTACTCACATTGGATCAAATGCTGGAAGTGACTATTTTTCGTGAACATTACGAGCACGTTGCTCAGCAATGGCCGCAACTGGATCGTCGTCGCCTGGCTTCAGAAACGATTCGTCAAATGATTAATACGTTGATTTTGGATGTGACTCAAACGACGCGTGCGAATCTGGAACGTCTCAAACCGCGTAGCGTAGATGATGTTCGGAACTGCCCACCCATCGTGGTATTTTCTGAAGAAATTCATCAAAAAGCACAGACACTTAAGTCGCATTTGCTAAACTATCTTTATCGTCATTACAAGGTTTCACGAATGACGAATAAAGCCAGACGAGTGGTACGCGAGTTGTTTACCGCGTTTTATGAAGAGCCGGGTTTATTGTCTACAGACTACCGTAGACAAGGATCCAATCAGCAAGCGCGGGCCATCGCAGATTACATTGCAGGCATGACAGATCGCTATGCCATGTTGGAACATCGCCGTTTATTTTCGATTGAGGAAAAAGTATGAACTTTAAGTCCGCTATGTTGGGATCCGTGGTTGTCGCCGGTGCGTTGTCTTTTGGTGTGGTCTTGCCTTCAGCCGCTCAGACAGCGGCTGTCAGCACGGATAAAGGCCTCAAAATGTATATCGTTGAATCATGCGAGCCTTTTGCGAAAGGTGGACGTTGTTCACTGGCATTGTTGACACAGCCTGCCAGTCAGTCCGCACCGACGAATGCGCAAACCACTTGCGAATCGGGTTGGGTGGCTAATTTTATGGGTCTGGAAGGCACGGTTGAAAAAGGCGGTATCAACCGTGGCAGCGCCATTGTGTGTGGATACCAGAGTGCCGAGCAAGCATTGCGTGCAGCTGTTAAAGTGTGCGACGAGCAAATGGATGGTATTTGCAGTCGTGCAGACAGCATCAACGTCAGCTGGGCGAGCTGGAATGGTCAAGCTATCCCTGGAGTAGCTTCAGATCAGACCTTGAAAGTGAATCAGTTGCCAGATGCACGCACTTGCTTGTCAGAACTACCTTTAAAGGAAAGTGCTGATTGCAAAGCGCGCGCTGCAGTGGAATTGCGCTCCGCGGGTATTCACTAAAAGTAGATTTGGCTTTAAGCCATCATCCTTTAGAAGCAATTTCACGGGCCAGATATTGGCCCGTGAGGCTTTCTGGGTTTTGCATGATGGTCTCAGGTGTGCCTTGAGCGATGATCTGACCACCACCTTGCCCACCCTCAGGCCCCATGTCGATCACCCAGTCAGCGACCTGAATGACGTCCAGATTGTGCTCAATCACGACAACCGTATTCCCAGCAGTGACCAATCGGAACAAAACCTGTAACAACAGATCGATGTCTTTCAGATGCAGACCTGTCGTGGGTTCATCGAGGACGTACAGTGTTTTACCGCTGCCGCGTTTTGATAATTCCAAAGAGAGTTTGATGCGCTGTGCTTCGCCGCCAGACAATGTGGTGGCACTTTGTCCTAAGCGAATGTAGGACAAGCCTACATCCATGAGGGTTTGTAAACGACGTGCAATGGCTGGGACTGCTTCAAAGTAGGGCAACGCTTGCTCAATGGTGAGGTCTAAGACTTCGTGAATGTTGAGACCTCGATAACGAATTTCGAGCGTTTCGCGGTTGTAGCGTTTGCCGTGACAGACATCGCAAGGCACATACATGTCCGGTAAAAAGTGCATTTCAACTTTGACAACGCCGTCACCCTGACAAGCCTCACAACGACCGCCTTTTACGTTGAAACTAAAGCGGCCTAAATCGTAGCCACGTGCACGGGCCTCTGGCACACTGGCAAACAGCTCTCGAATGGGTGTAAAAAGTCCGGTGTATGTGGCTGGGTTACTGCGTGGTGTGCGGCCAATGGGGCTTTGATCGACGCGAATCAGTCGCTCAAATTGTTCAATACCAATCAGATCTTCGTAAGGCGCGGCCGGTGTTTTAGCTCGATTTAGAATATTGGCTGCTGCGATGGCCAATGTGTCATTGATGAGTGTGGATTTGCCGGAGCCAGACACGCCAGTGACACAAACAAACTGTCCGATCGGAATGGATAAATCGACGTTTTTGAGGTTGTGACCTGTGCAGCCCGTGAGTTTAAGCCAACTTTGGTTTTCATCATCGACTGAGACTGGAGGTTGGGCTGGGCGTGAAATTTGAATATGCTTTTTGCCAGACAGGTATAGGCCGGTTTCAGAATTTGGGTCAGACAGAATGTGTGCAGGTGTGCCTTCTGAGACAACGCGACCACCGTGCTCACCTGCGCCAGGCCCCATGTCAATCACCCAATCTGCTGCCAGAATCATGTCTTTATCATGTTCCACCACAAGGACGCTATTGCCTAAGTCACGAAGATGAGTCAAGGTGGCGATTAAACGGTCGTTGTCACGTTGATGCAGGCCAATGGAGGGCTCATCTAGAACATACATGACACCCGTCAACCCTGAGCCAATCTGACTCGCTAGTCGGATGCGCTGGGCTTCACCGCCTGAGATGGTGTCTGCGCGCCGATCGAGTGCCAGATAGGTCAGTCCGACATTATTTAGAAATGTCAGTCTTGCTCGGATTTCTCGCACAATGCGGTCAGCGACATCTTGGCGCGCCCCTTCAAGCTGCAGTTCATCAAACCAGTGCTGACAATCCAGCAAAGGCATGGCTTCGACTTCGTAAATGGCTTTGTCACTGATCAGAACATGGCGCGCTTCGGTGCGTAATCGCGAGCCATGGCAATCCGGACAATCGCGTGTGACTCGAAACTGACTGAGGGTTTCACGCACAGCGCTGGAGTCGGTTTCTCGCCAGCGTCGTTCCAGGTGCGGAATAATGCCTTCAAATGGATGCTCTTCGAGTTGAGTCGTTCCGGTGGGGCTGATATACAGAAACGGAATGTCCTGATCGCCTGAGCCGTTCAGAACGAGTTGCTGAATGGAATCGGGCAATTCTTCCCAAGGTGTTTCTAGATCAAACTCAAAGTGATTGGCCAAACTGTTGAGCATGCCAAATGTCATGGCGTTGCGTCGATCCCAGCCGTAGATCGCACCGGCGGATAGACTCAATGACGGAAAGAGCACCACGCTTTGCGGATCAAAGACATCGACGTGGCCTAATCCATCACAGCTTGGACAGGCGCCGGCCGGATTGTTAAAACTAAAAAGCCGTGGCTCGAGCTCGGACAGTGTGTATTCACATTCAGGACAGGCGTAGCGACTAGAAAAGGTATGTTGCGATTTGTCGTCTAGGTTATGGATGATGACTTTGCCATCGCTCAAGCGGATGGCGTTTTCTAGGCTGTCTGCGAGACGAACCTGATTGTCTGGTTTGATCCGTAAGCGATCCACGACCACGTCCAGATCAAACTCAGCCATTTCCGGTAACTCAGGAATTGGATCAAGTGTGAATGTTTCACCATTTAATTGAACCCGGACGTAGCCTTGTGCCTGAAATGCGCGCAACATTTCATCGGGTTGTCCCGCTTGCGCCCGGGCAACTGGTGCCAAGATGACAATCCGTTGGTCGGCAGGCCATGACAAAATGGTATCGACCATTTGGCTGATACTGCTAGCTTGAAGTGGAATCAGGTGTTCAGGACAAAACGGTGTGCCGACTCGAGCATATAACAAGCGCAGGTAGTCATGAATTTCGGTGATGGTGCCAACGGTCGATCGAGGATTGTGACTGCCGGATTTCTGCTCGATGGCAATGGCTGGTGAAAGACCTTCAATCAAGTCAACATCGGGTTTTTCGAGTCGTTGTAGGAATTGTCTGGCGTAAGCCGATAAGCTTTCGACATAGCGACGCTGACCTTCGGCATAAAGGGTGTCAAATGCCAAAGAAGACTTACCTGAACCGGATAATCCAGTAATGACAACGAGTGACCTGCGCGGCAAGTCGACAGAGATGTTTTTGAGATTATGGGTGCGAGCACCGCGAACACGAATTTGATCCATTGAGCCTGATGGTAGTGTCATTAAGGGTAACGACAAAAAATTTTGAGTAACTTGTTACTATAACTCGCCTAAGTTCGACACCCTTACGTATTGCCTTGACTCATGAATACACCCGCCCGTCTTTCCCTGAATCCCGTTGAACGCAGTGCCAGTGTCTGGCTAGCTGGATTATTTGCAACCCGAATGTTGGGTTTGTTCTTGTTGTTACCGGTTTTTGCGGTGGCTGCGCAGACGCTGGAAGGTGGTATGGATGCGACACAGGTGGGTCTTGCGTTGGGCGCTTATGGACTGACCCAAGCTGTGATGCAGATTCCATTTGGGATGGCCTCGGATCGCATCGGCAGAAAACCCATCGTGCTGTTTGGTCTAACCCTGTTTATTGTGGGTAGCGTCATTTGTGCGGTCTCTGACAGTCTTTGGGGTGTCACGATTGGACGTGCAGTGCAAGGCTCTGGTGCAATCTCGGCTGCGATTACAGCTTGGTTGGCCGATATTATTCGACCCGAAGTTCGTACACGTGCAATGGCTATGGTGGGTGCCTCGATCGGATTGTCATTTGCGATCTCGCTGGTGATTTCACCTTTAATTGTTGGCTGGGGCGGTCTGGAAGGTTTGTTCTGGGTCATTACGGCGCTTGGTGTTGCAACCTTTATTGTGGCGGCCACGCGCATTCCTGTGGTTCCTAGGGCTGTGGTGCAAATGGAGCGTGGCCATACTCGCCAAGTGCTGACCAACGGCGGTTTGGTTCGACTAAATGTGGGTGTGTTTTGTTTGCATTTGAGTCAGGTGGCGCTGTTTGTGGTGGTGCCCCCTTTGCTCGTGGAGTATGGCGATATCCAAGCAGATCAATTGTGGTTTGCGTATCTGCCGGTCATTCTCGTGTCTTTTGTACTGATGATACCGATTGTGATCATCACAGAAAAGCGGCGCCAACATGTAGGCGTTTTAAAACTGTGTGTTATTTTGTTGCTGGTGGTGGGTTTAGGCTTGGCCTTTGGCACAAGTGGCTGGTGGTCTTTGGTGTTCTGGTTGTTGCTGTTTTTTGTGGCGTTTAACGTGCTTGAAGCGCTCCAGCCGTCACTGGCATCCCGTCTGGCGCCGGAGTCCTTGCGAGGTCTTACGTTAGGGGTTTACAACACGACCCAGGCCGTTGGTTTGTTTCTTGGGGGTGCCTTAGGTGGTTGGTTGGCTGCGACACAGGGTACGCAGTCTGTGTTCTTCGCCATTGCTGCATTGAGTTTATTCTGGTTGATTGTGACTTGGTCAATGAAGCCAATCTCAATGCATGCGCGCCAAACGGAATCAACCGAAACAGCCGTGTAATTTTACGAGTAGTCAGATGGACTTGAATGTTGCAAGATAGTGAAATTCGCAAACGCGGTCGTCTGACGTACACTCACATTATGTTGACAGCAGTGGTGGGTTAAAAAACTGATTGTCGGTTAGATCACTGTGTCTTGTCCCTATTTATTCAGGAGGAAGATCGAGATGGCATCGGTCAATAAAGTTATTCTTGTCGGTAATCTGGGCCGTGATCCAGAAATTCGCCATAGCGCGAATGGTGCCGCGATTTGCAATCTGTCGATCGCGACAACCCGAAATTATCGGGATCCGTCGACCGGTGATCGTCGGGATGAGACCGAATGGCATCGGGTTGTGATGTTTGGCCGTTTGGCAGAAATTGCAGGTGAATATTTGCGCAAAGGTCGTCCTGTTTACATTGAAGGGCGATTGCAGACCCGTAAGTGGCAAAACCGAGAAGGCCAAGACCAGTACACAACTGAAATCGTGGCTGAACAGATGCAGATGCTTGGCGGAAGAGATAGTGGTGGATCGGACTATGGTGGCGGTTCTGATTATGGTCGCAGCGATGACGGTTATTCGCAGGAACCACGTCGTCAGCCAGCACAACCCACGCAACGTCCAGCAGCGCCTGCATCAAGTAGCGCAGCGAACTTAGGTGATATTGACGACGATATTCCGTTCTAGAAACTAGAATAAATCATCGTGTATGGTTAAATTTCCCAGTCGATCCTTGTGTGATTTACTGGGATTTTTTTATGAGTGGAAAAACCTTGCGTGAGCATTTCGAAGCAATCAACCATCGGGATGCGATTTTGTTTGTGAAGGAATGCGTTCAAGATCCACAGCCATTCGATGAATGGACAATCAAGTCCTTACATCAGCTGATTCTGAAAAAATATTGATCCTGACAACGCAGGACGTTATCGTCAGCAAAATGTTTTGATGGCAGGGGCAGAACATCGTCCCCCAGATGCTGTGCTTGTGCCTGAGCAGATGCAGGAATTTATAGATTGGTGTCACCACGATGGCCAGCAGATGCACCCTGTCGAACGCGCTGCACGTGTGCATGGTGAACTCGTCAGAATTCATCCTTTCATTGATGGGAAGGGTCGCACGGTTCGCCTATTGATGAATTTAGAGTTGATGAAGGCGGGTTTTTCGGCGACGGTTATTTAGGTCGAGCAACGTTTAGCCTATTACGAAACACTAGATAAAGCGCACTGTCGTGGTGATTATCAGGACTTAAACCGTTTGCTGGTTGAATGCGTCGTCCTTAGTTTCGAGCCATATTGGTTTGCCTTGGGTGTGCAGCCACGGTGAATTTTGATTGTCACAATGGCCTCATCAGTTATTTGGTTACCGTTGCTCGATTCATCACTCGCTGGCTTTCAAAATCAATCTGTCCCTCGATATGCTGAGCGATTGATTTCAACTCTTTCAGAACATTAGACAGGTGATCACCCACCATTCTTTGCGAAATAGCGCTCGCACTCACGGATGCAAATGGATAGCCCGCTTTGTCACGTATGGCGACGGCAACTGTGGTCGCACCAAGGGCTGGCATGACTCGCACAACATAGCCTGAAATTCGAGCCATTGCGACTTCCTCAGCCACGCTTGCCAGACTGCGACCGACTTCAAGATAGTGGGCGGCGTGCTGAGAGAGTAGTTCGTTCGCATCTTGCTCAGGCATGGCGGCCATGACAGCTAAGCCGCTTGCGCCCACACCGATTGGGCGGTTGGTGCCGACTTCGGTGATTAGGGTTTTGATGGGGAAAGAGCCTGATGCCCGTGCCAGGCAGTGCATATCGTTGCCGCTACGAACCAGAAAGAAAACGGTATCCCCAGTTTTATTTGCTAATGCTTCAATTTGTGTCTCGCTGATCGATAACAAATCGAAACGTTCTCCAGCGATGCGGCCAAGCTCCACTAGGAGTGAGCCCAGTACATAGCGTTTGTCTTCAGGACGTTGGTAAACCATGCCGACATCAACCAATGCTTGTAGCAATCTGTGAACCGTTGGGCCCGCCAGACCGGTTTGACGGGCAAGATCGGTCATACCAATGCCATCGCGATTGGAAGCCGCTAATCCCATGAGTACATCGACCATACGGTAGATAAGTTGAGCACCAGGTCGCATCATAAAACTCCATATAGTGGATAATAAATCAATTATTCATCCATTTGTTGACAGTCGCTTAACTGAATGATTCAATACACAGATAGTTTTCTAGTTATTAATCCATATTGTGGAGTTTTTATGTTAACACATATTCCATCCCCGACATCAGCCGGCACACGCTTCAGACAGGCTCTCCAGGAAGAGTCTCCTTTGCAGATCATTGGCGCGATTAATGCGTACGCAGGTTTGATGGCCAAGCAAGTTGGTTTCCGTGCGTTGTACCTTGCAGGCGCTGGTGTGGCCAATGCTTCTTATGGACTCCCAGATTTGGGTGTGACAACAATCAATGACGTGTTGACAGATTTGCGAAAGCTCTCTGATGCAACTGACTTGCCAATTCTGGTTGATGTAGATACTGGGTTTGGGGGTGCTTACTCGATTGCTCGTTTGGTCCGTGGCCTGATTAAAGATGGTGCAGGTGCAATGCACATGGAAGATCAAGTAGCACTCAAACGTTGTGGCCATCGTCCAGGTAAAGAGATTGTCTCAAAAGATGAGATGCTGGATCGAATCAAAGCAGCTGTTGATGCACGTTATGACGAAAACTTCGTCATTGTGGCTCGCACAGACGCACTTGCAATTGAAGGATTGGATGGTGCGATTGATCGCGCAAGTGCTTATATTGAAGCAGGTGCAGACATGATCTTTGCTGAAGCCTTTACAGAGCTTGATCAGTATCGCAAGCTTGCAGATGCCTTGAATAAGCCTTATTCCGTGCTGGCAAATATTACAGAGTTCTCCAAAACACCTAGCTTCACAACTGATGAACTTCGTGACGCCGGCGTGTCGGCTGCACTGTATCCTCTGTCAGCCACACGTGCGATGAATGCAGCCGCCTTGAAAGTCTATGAAACGGTTCGTGCAGAAGGTACGCAAAAAGATGTTCTGAACATTATGCAAACCCGTGAAGATTTGTATAGCTTCCTGAACTATCACGAGTACGAGCGCAAAATCGACGAATTGTTTGCAGCCAAGAAATCCAGCTAAGTCTATTTGACTTGGAAGAGAGACAGGAGGAGACATATGAAATCCTTAGTAAAAAATTTGCTTTGCGTGGGTACTTTAGGTTTGATGACCGTGATGACACCCGTGTCTGCACAAAACTATCCGACAGATCCCATTAAGTTTGTGGTTCCATTCAAAGCGGGCGGGGGAACGGATGTGGTGGCCCGAATCGTGGCCGAACACATGACCAAAGAGTTAGGGCAACCCGTGGTGGTGGATAACAAGCCTGGCGCAAACGGTATTGTGGGAACCAAAGCGGGTGCAACGGCAAACCCAGATGGTTATACGCTGACGTTTGTGTTGCAAGCCACCATGGCACTTAACCCCAGCTTATACAAAGCGACAAACTACGATCCAGAGAATGATTTTGCAGCAATCTCACAACTGGCGAGTGTGCCCTATGTTGTGGTGGCAAATCCCGGATTGGGCGTCAAAACAGTCGAAGATCTCGTTGCGATGGCAAAAGCCAAACCCGGTGAAATTGATTTTGCGAGCGGTGCCTCGGCAGCTTACTTAGCGTCCTTGTTGTTCCAGAAAACCATGGGTATTGAAATGACGCATATCCCTTATCCTGGTTCAGGCCCAGCCTTAACGGATGTGATGGGCGGTCGTGTCAATATCATGCTTTCAAGTCCAGTGTCCGTCTTGCCGCATATCAATAGTGGGAAGCTGGTGCCATTGGCAGTGACAAGCCCACAGCGAGTGCCGTCACTCCCTGATGTACCTACGATCGCCGAGCTGGGCTTCCCAGAATTTGAGGTATCAGGTTGGTACGGTATGTCTGCACCCAAAGGAACACCGAAAGAAGTCCTCAATCGCCTGAACGAATCAGTCCAAAAAGCGTTGGCTGATGAAAAAGTACAAGCTAGTTTTGCGGGTGTCGGTGTCGGGGTACAGGGATCCACACCAGAAGAGTTTCAAGCACTGATTGCATCCGAAGGCAAGCGCTGGTCGGAGCTGATTAAAGAAGCGGGTATCGAAGCGCAATAAAAATCGTTATCGGCAGATCGATGTCTAGCCAGCACATGACTAGAAAGATTTGATAAAAACCAAACATTGGTCTGCCGATAACGCTTAACGTCAAGGAATCAAAATGCCTCACGCATGGATTGAGTATTCAAAAAACATTAAAGATCGTTCAGAAATTAAAACTCTAAAACACACGGTATATCGCAGCGCACTGGAGAGTGGGATTTTTCCGGTGGGAGGCGTTCGAGTGCGCTCACAGATGATTGACGATTACATCGTGGGTGATGATCATCCGGACAACAGCTTTGTGCACATTGTTTTGCGGATTGGCGCAGGTCGTGATTTGGAAACCAAGAAAAAAGCTGCAGACATGATTTTTGAAGCAGTTAAAGCTCATCTCAAACCTTTGCATGAGGCTGTGCCTTTGGCCGTGGCCTTTGAGGTTCAGGAGATGAGTGCTGATCTGAATTACAAGTACAACAATTTGCACGAATACATTAAAAACCGACAAGGTTAAGGGTTGGGGTTGGTGTTAGGAATTGGGGTTAGGGATCCACTTCGCCAATCCAGTCGTTTTCATTCTTTCGGGTATTTGCACATTCAAGCCACGAATTCATTCAACAAGCAGGAGTACACGCGTTGAAAAAGCTTATTAGTTTTTATGCCGCAGGGCAAAATCGTTTTGGGATTTTGCACGACAAGGACATTACCGATTTATCCACCAAAACGGGTTATGCGAGCCTGCGCGATCTCATTGCGGCAGGGGATCGAGATGCGTTGAGTGCAACCCGAACGGTGGATTTCAATGAAGACGAAGTGCAGTTTTTGACGCCTGTGCCCAACGCCGACAAAGTGTTGTGTATTGGCGTGAACTACGCCAATCGTAATGCAGAGTACAAAGACGACTCAGCACTGCCTAAGTATCCTAGCCTCTTTACCCGTACCAACTCTTCGCTGGTTGGGCAAGATCAGCCCTTGATGCTGCCCCCTGAGTCTGAGCAGTTTGACTATGAGGGCGAGATCGTGCTGGTGATTGGTAAGGCGGGTCGCCGCATCTCCCAAGAAGACGCGATGAGCCACGTGTTTGGCTTGACCTTGTGCAATGAAGGCAGTGTGCGCGATTGGATGCGCCACGGTAAATTTAACGTCACTCAAGGCAAGAACTTTGATGCTTCTGGCTCCATGGGTCCTTGGATTGTGCCCATTGAAGACATGCCTGATTTGTCCGACTTGTCGTTAAAGACGTATGTGAATGATGAACTGCGCCAATCAGACACAACGGCCAACATGATCTTCCCCTTTGCCTATCTGATCAGTTACCTGTCCACGTTTATGACGTTGTTGCCCGGTGATTTGATTGTGACGGGGACGCCCACGGGTTCGGGTGCACGCTTTGATCCTCCGAAATATTTGAAAGACGGTGATGTGGTGCGTGTTGAGGCGACAGGCCTTGGTGTATTACAGAATACGGTTAGACGCGAAACAGTTTGAGCGTCTTAGCTCAAGTCCTTCATTTAATTCGCTCAAGGGAGAGACAACCTCATGATGACCGCAGACGAGATTCAACAAGCCGCCGCCAGTCTGGAGCAAGCCGAGCTCACACGCCAACAAGTGGCTTTGCTTAGTCAAACCTATCCATCCATGGATATGCAAGACGCCTATCGGATTCAGGATGCTTGGGTTCAGCGCAAGATTGCCAGCGGTGACCCCCAAGTCGGTTTAAAGATTGGGCTGACCTCGCGCGCGATGCAGCAGGCTTTGAACATCACGACCCCAGACTCCGGTGTCTTGCTAGAAAGCATGCGCATTCAGGATGGTGAGGTGATTGCGGCTGATCGCTTCATTGCGCCAAGGATTGAAGCCGAATTGGCGTTCATCATGAAAGCCGATGTCTCACCCAACCCTTCGCTCTATGAAGTGCTCAATGCCACCGACTTTGTGGTGCCGGCCTTAGAGGTTCTGGATACTCGTGTTCAACGCAAAGATGCCAAGACCGGTCAGATGCGCAATGTCTACGACACGATTGCGGACAATGCGGCCAACGCAGGGTTTTTGCTCGGTGGTAAACCGATCCGTGTGGACAATCTGGACTTGCGCTGGATTGGTGCGATTGTGAGCGTGAATGGTCAGGTCGAAGAGACAGGGCTGGCTGCAGGGGTGATGAACCATCCGGCTCAGGGCTTGGTGTGGTTGGCACAGCGCCTGGCAACCTATGGAGAAGCGATTCGCGCTGGGCAAGTCGTCTTGTCGGGTTCCTTCATTCGTCCTCTTGAAGCCCCTCCCGGTACAACCATCACTGCAGACTACGGCCCATTGGGTACGATTAGCTGCCATTTCGCACAAGGATAATCACAGATGCAAGCACCTCGAAATCGCTTTAAACACGCGATCAATGCGTCGCAGCGTCAGATTGGCTTGTGGGTGGCGTTAGGGCATGCCAATGGCGCAGAGTTACTCGCCTCCACTGGCTATGACTGGTTACTCATCGATCTTGAACATGCCCCGAATGATTTACGCAGTGCAGTGGCCCAAATGCAGGCCATGGCGGCTTCGGGCGTGACACCCGTGATTCGTCCACCCATTGGGGAAACCTGGATGATTAAACAGATTCTGGATGCCGGTTGCCAGACTTTGTTGATCCCAATGGTGGAAAGTGCTGAGCAAGCCCAAGCCTTGGTGCAAGCCATGCATTACCCACCCCGCGGTGTGCGAGGCGTGGGTGCGGCACTGGCTCGAGCCTCGCAGTATGGGGGTCTGAGCGACTATCTGCGCACTGCCGATGATGAAGTCTGTTTGTTGCTACAAGTAGAAAGCCAGAAAGGACTTGATGCGCTTGACGACATCTTAAAAGTTGAAGGGGTTGATGGGGTCTTTATTGGTCCAGCGGATTTAGCGGCGGACATGGGTTATTTGGGTAACCCAACGGTTGAGCCTGTGGTCAAAGCCGTCGAAGAGGCGTTGATTAAGATTAAAGCAGCCGGACAAAAGGCAGGGATCTTAACAAGTGATCCGAACTTGTTGCGCCGAGCTGATGAAATTGGTGCCGAGTTTATTGCGATTGGATCGGATGTGGGCTTGTTACGCGTGGCAGCGGCCCAAGCTTTGAACAGCTTTAAAGCGATGACGCAGCCCAAGTAAATCATCATCTAATTAAAAAACATCGGCTCCGTGAGTACATTTCACGGAGCCGATGTTTTTATGAGTATTCAAACGTGCAATGTAACTGTCACGCTGAACCCTTGTGGTAAAGATGAAATTTAAGCCTGCTGATCGGGATCTTGCAGCGTGATAATCGCATCTACTGCATAAGCACCCTGACCCTCGGGCATGGCAAAGACTGGGTTCAAGTCGATTGATTCCAATCTGGGACCTGCGGCAACGGCAAATGCAGAGAGTTGTGACAGCATTTTGGCCAACGCTTTGATGTCAGCGACTGGTCTGCCGCGTGCACCCAACAGCAGCGGTGCACCCTTGATGCTACGAATCATTGTCTCGGCGACATCTTCACCAAAGGGGCAACGGTGTAGAACTACGTCCTCTAGAATCTCCACAAAGATTCCACCCAGACCAAACATGGCCATCGGTCCAAAGACGGGGTCGCGATGGATTCCCAAAATACATTCCACACCACCAGACAGCTGTTTGGCAACGAGCACGCCTTCAATATTGGCATTTGGAACGGCTTGTCGGCCTCGGGCAATTAGGGTGTCAAATCCTTCACGTACAGCGTCATCCCCTTCGATGTTCAGTAAAACACCACCGATTTCAGATTTGTGAAGAATATCAGGTGAGAGGATTTTCATGACCACTGGGCCACCAATCTCTTGGGCGGCAGCGACAGCCTCATCGACTGTGGCGCAGGCTTTTTCAGGGGCACTTGCAATGCCTGATTTAGCCAGCAATTGTTTGGCTTGCGCTTCGGACGGGTTGGTTGCAGGTAACTCAACCGCATCAAGGACGGGAGCAGCTTGTCGTTCTGCGCGCTCAAATGCTTCCCCAAACTGTCCCATGGCATGAATGGCAGCGACTGCACGACTAGGATCTTCAAAAATCGCAAAGCCGTCTCGCTCGTATTCACGCATTTGTTCACGTGATCCCATGGCCGCTAAAACAAACAAGCGATCTGGATAGGCATCACGAATTTTCTTCAGCTCTTTACGCAGACGCTCACCTGTACTGGGGGCACTGGTGGTGTAAGTAAAGAATCCAAGAATGGATTTATAGCCACCATCTTTCACCAATGAGTCGGTGAACAGATGTGCCAGATTCATGTCGTTTAGCACCTGCGCAGTCGTGTCCACTGGGTTGCGAGGGGAGGCGTAAGGCAGGATTTCAATCAGTTTCTTTTGTGCATCTTCTGGCATGGCGGGCATGGGCAGGCCGAGCATTTCAGCTGCGTCGCTGATGATGACCCCAGCACCACCACTGACGGTAATCACACCCAGTGAGTTGTCGGCTGGGAAGATGCCGTGGGTCGCCAGTCGTGCGATGTCGAGCATTTGTTCAGTTGTATCGACACGAATCACGCCCAACTCACGCATGACAGCATCGAACACCTTGTCGTCACCAGCAATCGAGGCGGTGTGCGACTGTGCGGCAGCACCACCCACTTCACTGCGTCCGACTTTCATCATGACGACAGGTTTTCTTTTGCGACGAGCTTGTTCTAAAGCCTCAACTAAGACATCCGATTGGCGAATGCCTTCTGCGTACAGTGCGATAACGCGGGTTTTAGGGTCATTAACAACCATCTGCACCATATCGCCAAGTGACAGATCGGCTTCGTTCCCCGTCATCACGGCGGCTGACAAACCAATGTCGTTGGCCACAGCCACCGCCATCAAGTGCGCACCATACGCACCCGATTGACTCACAATCGCAACATGGCCTGGTTCTGGGAAACCGAGTTCCAGACCCGTGGCAAACGTACCGTAAAAATGAGTTTGTGGGTTGAGCATGCCCAGAGAGTTTGGGCCAAGCAATCGCATGCCGTGTTCACGAGCGGCTTGGGCCATTTCATCCTGAAGCTTGGCGCCTTCTTCACCTGTTTCTGCAAAACCTGCGCTAAAGAGAATCGCGCCACCAGTACCTTTCTCTGCCAAAGCTTTGATCGTATCCAGCGCAGCGGCAGCCGGCACGGCCACAATCGCGATATCGGGCACTTCGGGTAGTGCTTGCACGCTGGGATAGCTTTTAAGACCTTGAACGGTGTCGCGGTTAGGGTTCACCGGCAGAATGGTGCCTGCAAAACCTTGCTTAAGCATATAAGCGATGGGTTTGCCACCGATACGGCTGGCATCGTTTGATGCGCCAATGACGGCAACGGTTTTGGGGTTGAGCAAGCGAGATAAATCAGTGGCAACGGACATGTTTTCCTCGAAATGTGAATATTCAGTTGAGTTTAGGAACGAATCGCACTGGTTGCCATCCATTTTGACAAAGGATGGCTTCAGCTACACGGCAGGCTTTAGCGTTTTCTGGCAATGAGATCAACGAGTGATGACATACCACGATGACCCTCACCTTCATCCAGCACTGCGTCATATTCTTCCAGCATCAGGATGTCCATGTCTGAAAACGCGGTCTCCAGCAGTTCCTTGGTGTACAAATTCTCTGGCGTGCTTGGCCCACCGGTGCGGTATTCCAGCTGCTTGAGTCCGTAGCCTTGCAATATCATCAGACCACCGGGTTTAAGGGCTTGTTTCATGCCCTCAAATAGTGTGTCTCGGAGAGTGGGGCCTGCAAACTGAATAAAGATGGCAATGACCGCATCAAACTCGTGTTCAGACCAGTTCCAATTCGATAAGTCAGCCGTTTCGATGTGTAAAGTGACACCACGTTCTTTGGCAAGTTTGCGCGCTTTTTCTGTGGCAGCCGGGGCTGCATCGACTGACCAAGTGTCAAAGCCTTGTTCGGCCAGCCAGACGCCATTGCGCCCTTCACCATCAGCCACGGCCAGCACACGCTGACCAGGTTTGAGGTGTTGGGCAGCTTGCTTGGCCATGAATTGGTTTGGTTTTGTGCCAAACACATAATCATCAGTTGATAAAAAACGATCATTCCAGCGAGAGACAGCGGGGTTCATGGTCATAAAAAACAGCCTTTAAAGCAATCAAGCAAAAATAAATACAAACACAAAAAAGCGACCCCGTAGGATCGCCTTATTTCAAAATTACAGAACTTTCATCATCCAATGATGCGGATCTGCGCGACGCCCATACTGGATGTCAGTTAGTTCCTGACGTAGTGACATAGTCAACTCACCCGCCGGCGCATTAGGCTCACCCACGGTAAAGCTTTCGCCTTTGATCATGCGAATTGGGGTGATGACAGCGGCTGTTCCGCAGGCAAATGCTTCACTGATGTCGCCAGAGCGCAGACCTTCCAGCATTTCATCGAGTGAAATCTTTCTTTCGACCACTTCATGACCGCGATCCTTGGCCAGTGTGATGATGCTGTCACGGGTCACGCCTTCAAGGATGCTGCCGGTCAGGGACGGTGTTAGCAAGGTGCCGTCACGTTTCACGAGAAACAAATTCATGCCGCCTAGCTCTTCAAGGTATTTGCCTTCTTGGGAGTCCAAAAACAGGACTTGCGAACAGTCATGGCGAGAGGCTTCTTGTTGTGGGAGCAACGATGCGGAGTAGTTTCCACCACATTTGGCAGCACCTGTGCCCCCTCTAGCAGCCCGCGAGTGTTCTTGAGAGACCCAAATGTTCACGGGTGCAACACCTTGCGGAAAATAAGCACCGGCAGGGGAAGCAATCACATAGTAGGCAGCGCGCTGAGCCGCTCTGACACCTAAGAATCGCTCGTTGGCAATCATGAACGGACGCAGGTATAAACTGGTTTCCGGTGCGCTGGGGACCCACATATCATCCACACGGATTAATGCTTTGATTGATTCCAAAAACAAATCTTCGGGGAGTGGGGGCAAAGCCAGACGTTCAGCGGAGCGTTGCATGCGCAGACCGTTTTCCAAAGGTCTAAAAATCCAGATGGATCCATCGGCATGACGGTAGGCTTTGAGCCCTTCAAAGATTTCTTGGGCGTAATGCAAAACTGAGGATGCCGGATCGATTTGCAAGGGACCATAAGGTTGGACACGTGCATCGTGCCAGCCTTGTTGTGCGGTCCAGTCAATGGCGACCATGTGATCCGTAAAGTTCACCCCAAAACCGGGGTTCGCGAGAATTTTCTGACGCAGATCGTCGTTTTGGCGATGAGTGGATTCAGTGATGTCAAAAACTAGGGGAGCAGCTGAGTTCATGTTCTTCTACGTGGTCAAAATCAAAAGGAATCGGCGGTTTTATGATGTAACCGGTGTTTTTAGGTTCGCAAACGGCATAATCTGATGACAGCATATGCTTTTATACAGAAAATGCGAGCATCATAGGGAAATGGTGGCATATGAAACATGACACGACTTCAATCACCAAGGCTGGAGATTTTGATGACATTGTGATCGGTGCCGGCACGGCGGGTTGCCTTTTGGCAAACCGACTGAGTGCCGATCCGCAGCGTCGGGTATTACTACTCGAAGCTGGCGGCCCCGATAACTATCACTGGATCCACATTCCGGTTGGTTACTTGTATTGTATAGGGAATCCCCGCACAGACTGGTGTTACACCACCCAAGTGCAAACAGGTCTGAACGGGCGGGCCCTAGGCTATCCGCGCGGACGCGTTTTAGGTGGGAGCTCCTCGATTAATGGCATGATCTACATGCGAGGCCAACGTGAAGACTATGACGGCTGGCGTGATCTAGGTAATCCAGGCTGGGGTTGGGACGATGTGTTGCCGATCTTTAAAGCGATGGAAGACCATCACAAAGGGGCAAGTCCTTGGCACGGCAGTGGCGGCCCGTGGCGCGTCGATCAGCAACGACTGTCGTGGGAAATTTTAGATGCGGTTCAGGAAGCAGCACGTCAGGCTGGGATTGAGCCGATTGAAGACTTTAACCGTGGTGACAATGAGGGTAGTGGTTATTTTGAAGTGAATCAGCGTCGGGGCTGGCGATGGAATACTTCAAAAGCTTTTCTACGACCTGTCAAAGATCGCACCAATCTGACCGTGATGACAGGTGCACGTGTCGAGCGTCTCTTGTTTGATGATCAAAAGCGCGTAACCGGCGTAGTTTTTGTGCGTGAAGGTCAGCGCCAACAAGTCGGTTGTCGGGGTGAGATTGCGTTGAGTGCAGGTGCGATCGGCAGTGTGCAGATCCTGCAAGCCTCAGGGATCGCAGCAGGTTCGTTGCTACAAAAGTTTGGTATTGAGCAAGTGCACGAATTGCCGGGTGTGGGGCAGAACCTTCAAGACCATTTGCAATTGCGTATGGTGTATCGAGTTCGAGATGTGTTGACTTTGAATCAACAGGCTGCGAGCCTCTGGGGGCGGTTCAACATGGGTCTACAGTATGCTTTGTTCCGTAGAGGACCACTGAGTATGGCGCCCTCACAGCTGGGAATTTTTACGCGCTCAGATCCTAATCAAAATCGTGCCAATGTGGAATATCACGTGCAACCATTGTCACTAGAAAAGTTTGGTGAACCTTTGCATCAGTTTCCGGCTTTCACAGCTTCTGTGTGTAACTTGCGTCCAACGAGCCGCGGAACGATTCAGATTGTGTCACCGAACACAGAAGTCGCCCCTTCGATTGATTGCAATTATTTGGCAACTGAAGAAGATCGTCAGGTGGCGATTGACAGTATTCGTTTGACACGCAAGATCGTCTCGCAAAGTGCACTCGCTCGTTATCACCCTGAAGAAGTCTTGCCAGGTGCGAGTCTTTTGAAGGATGATGATTTAATCAAAGCAGCGGGTGATATCGGAACGACAATTTTTCATCCGGTCGGCACCTGCAAAATGGGCCATGATCCCATGGCCGTTGTGGATAGTGATTTGCGTGTCCATGGTGTGCAAGGATTGCGTGTGGCCGACGCCTCTGTGATGCCGACCATCACATCCGGTAATACCAACTCACCGACCCTAGTGATTGCACAGAAAGCAGCTGATGCCATGCTGGCCGCCCGAAACAATGAGGGAGTAACTGTATGACTCAATCGGACATGAGTGTGCCTGTAAAACGATGCGATGTGGCCATTTTGGGTGGTTTGATTATTGATGGAACAGGCGCGCCCAGATATGCAGGGGATGTGTTTTTAAAAGACGGTCGAATCGTGGCTATGGGTGCCGACCAGTCGGACTGGCAGGCGGATATGACGTTGGATGCCAGTGGGTGTGTGGTGGCGCCGGGGTTTGTGGACGTCCATACGCATGATGATCGAGCCGTTTTGGTGTCAGAGCAGATCTTGCCAAAACTGTCACAAGGGGTGACTACGGTTGTGACCGGAAACTGCGGGTTAAGCGTTGCCCCCTACAAAAAGTCGGAGACACCGCCGCCATTGGATTTGATTCTGGAACAAATGGATTTGGGTCAGCAGCCACAGCGCTATGCCACCTTTGAGCAGTACATGCAGGTTTTAGAGAATGCAGATTTGGCGGTGAATGTGGTGCCGCTGGTTGGTCACACATCATTGCGAGTGCAGGCTGTTCAAGATTTAAATCGACCCGCCGATAAAGCGGAAACGGCACAAATGCGTGACTGGGTTGAAGAAGCCATGCAGGCAGGTGCTTGGGGGATGTCTTCGGGTGTTTTCTATCCCCCAGCAAAGGCTGCAACCACTCAAGAGTTAATTGAGGTAGGTCGTCCTTTAACAGCCGCCAAAGGACAGTATGTCACGCATTTGCGCGATGAAGGCAATCAGATTCTGGAGGCGATGGCGGAAGCTTTTGAGGTGGGCCGAGCGTTGGATATTCGAGTTGTGCTCTCTCACCATAAGGTGGTGGGGGTGGCCAATCATGGACGATCTCGTGAAACACTGGCCGCTATACTTGAAGCTGCTCAAACGCAGCCAGTTGCTTTGGATTGTTATCCGTATCATGCTTCTTCAACGATGTTGCATCCAGATTTGCTTGTGCGAGCCAAACGAACACAGGTGACTTGGTCGACACCACACCCGGAAATGACTGGACAGATGCTGGATGACATTGCTCAGATGTGGGGCGTGACAGAGAAAGAGGCTGCGCAGCGACTTGTACCGGGCGGTGCGATTTATTACGCCATGGATGAGCAAGATGTCCAGGCGATTCTGTCGTTTGACAACACGATGATCGGATCAGATGGAATTGCCCATGATATTCGTCCCCATCCTCGCTTATGGGGCACATTTCCGCGCGTGCTCGGTCATTACAGTCGAGATATAGGATTGTTTGATCTGGAGACCGCGGTCCATAAGATGACTGGATTGCCAGCCAATAATTTTGGGTTGATCGACCGAGGTGTCTTACGTGAAGGTGCCTGGGGTGATGTGGTGATTTTTGATCCTGAGACGATTCAGGATAGGGCAAGCTTTGAAAACCCAGTTTCTCCCAGTGCTGGAATTCGGTCGGTGTTGGTCAACGGAAAACTGACGTTTACACCCGGGCATGAACTCACCCCTGGGGGAGGACAAGTCTTACGAAGACCGTGAATCCCGTCTGTCTAGTAAAAGCGGGGTAAAATTGACGGCTTTTCTATGGGGACAGGTCTGGTTTCAAGGTCCCGTTTCAGATCCTGATTAGAAGGAGTGGCTCGTGCCCATCTATGCTTACCGTTGCGCATCTTGCGGACATGAAAAAGATGTTTTACAGAAGATGTCAGATCCTATCCTGATTGATTGTCCATCCTGTGGTCAGTCCACGTTTGAGAAACAAGTGACTGCAGCAGGTTTTCAATTAAAAGGGACTGGTTGGTATGTGACCGATTTTCGTGGTGGTTCTGGAAGCTCGGGTGGCTCTGCAGGGTCGTCTGAAGGCGCAGCCGCGAGCACATCGTCTGATACATCGAGCAGTGCCTCTGTAGGTTCTGCATCGAGCACAACGGATGCTTGATTCAGTGGCTGGATGTGCCATGACTTCTCTCATGAACGACTCACCGAAATATTGCCATGCGTGCATTTAAAAATTATCTCATAGCTGGATTTCTGATCTGGGCACCTTTGATCATTTCGGTCTGGGTCGTCGTGACGCTGGTTGCGATGTTCGAAGAGTTGTTGCCTGAATCATTGTCTGCAAAAGCCCTATTCGGTGTGGATGTGCCGGGTATGCGGTTTTTAATTGTGTTGGTGGTGTTGTTGCTCACCGGTGCATTGACGGCCAATTTCATTGGTCAAGCGATTTTGAATCGATGGGAGCGTTTGCTTGGACGTATCCCGCTGGTGCGATCGATTTACAATTCGGTTAAACAGGTGGGTGACACGGTGTTGGCACCCAATGGCGAGGCCTTTCGTCAGGCCGTTTTAGTTGAGTTCCCGCGCCAAGGGGCATGGACGATTGCGTTTGTGACGGGTGCACCCAGCGGTGAAACGAAGCAACATTTGCAAGCTGATTACGTCAATGTGTACGTTCCCACGACACCGAACCCGACTTCAGGTTATTTTTTAATGGTGCCTAGATCCGACATCGTGGAGCTCAAAATGAGCGTGGATGCCGCACTTAAACATATTGTTTCGATGGGTGTGGTCGCACCGCCCCCATCTATCCCTCAGGAGTAGTACCGAATGCGTACTTGTTATACCGGTCAGATTGATACGTCCCATCTTGGGCAAACCGTTACTTTATATGGGTGGGTGAACCGCCGTCGAGATCATGGTGGTGTGATCTTTATTGATATGCGTGATCGTGAAGGTCTGGCGCAAATTGTTTTTGATCCTGAGAATGCGCAATCTTTTGAAATTGCTGAGCGCTTGCGCAATGAATATTGCATCAAAATCACAGGCTTGGTGCGTGACCGTCCTGAAGGAACCGTGAACCCAGATCTGGCATCCGGGGCCGTAGAAGTGCTGTGCCAAGAAATTGAAATTCTGAATGCGTCAGTGACCCCACCGTTTCAGCTCGATGATGACAACTTGTCAGAAACAACACGTTTGACGCACCGCGTGATTGATCTGCGTCGCACTGAAATGCAAAACAATTTGATGCTGCGCTATCGAGTGACGATGGCCGTGCGTCAGTTTTTAGATAAGCTCGGATTTATCGACATTGAGACCCCTGTACTCACTAAAAGTACGCCTGAAGGCGCACGGGATTATTTGGTGCCATCGCGTGTGAATCCGGGTGAGTTTTTTGCATTGCCTCAGTCACCCCAGCTCTTTAAGCAAATGCTGATGGTGTCGGGTTTTGACCGTTATTATCAGATCACCAAGTGCTTCCGTGATGAAGACTTGCGCGCTGACCGTCAGCCTGAATTTACACAGATTGACTGCGAAATGTCCTTTTTGAATGAAGAGGAAATTCGCGAAATCTTTGAGAACATGATTCGTCAAGTTTTCAAGGACGTCAAGCAAGTTGATCTCGATGCCACGTTCCCTTGCATGCCCTATGCTGAGGCGATGGCACGCTTTGGTTCAGACAAACCTGATTTACGTGTGAAGCTTGAGTTCACCGATTTGTCCGATGTGATGAAAGACGTTGAGTTCAAGGTGTTCTCACAGCCTGCCCAGTCTGATTCAGGTCGTGTGGTGGCCTTACGCGTCCCGGGTGGTGCTGAACTGTCCCGAGGTGAAATTGATGCTTACACGCAATATGTAGGCATTTACGGTGCGCGTGGCTTAGCGTGGATCAAAGTCAACGATTTGTCGAAAGGTCGTGAGGGCCTACAGTCTCCCATCGTTAAAAACTTGCACGATCAGGCCCTTGAGCAAATGATTGAGCTCACAGGCGCACAAGATGGTGACATCCTCTTTTTTGGTGCAGATCGTGCCAAAGTGGTCAACGATGCCATGGGTGCTTTGCGTGTCAAGATCGGACACAGTGAGTTTGGACGTCAGAAGGGCCTCTTCGAAGAAGGTTGGAAGGCGCTTTGGATCGTTGATTTCCCCATGTTTGAATATGATGAAGAAGCTGGTCGTCATGTGGCTGCTCACCATCCGTTTACCAGCCCCAAAGATGGTCACGAAGACTATCTAACCAGCGATCCGTCTAAAGCGTTGGCCAAAGCCTATGACATGGTCATTAATGGTTGGGAAGTGGGTGGTGGTTCGGTTCGTATTTATCAAGAAGCGGTTCAGAGCAAAGTGTTCCGTGCCCTTAAAATCGATGAAGAGCAAGCGCGTAACAAGTTTGGTTTCTTGCTGGATGCTTTGCGCTACGGTGCGCCCCCACACGGTGGGATTGCATTTGGTTTAGACCGTTTAGTGACTTTGATGTGCGGTGCGGACTCCATCCGTGATGTGATCGCTTTCCCCAAAACCCAGCGTGCACAGTGCTTGCTGACACAGGCGCCATCCCCCGTGGATGAGAAGCAGCTCAAAGAGTTGCATATTCGTCTGAGAACGCCTGCTGTGACACCTGGTCAAACGGCGTAAATAGACAAATGGCACAGCTTCGGGTCGTGAGTTACAACATCCATAAAGGTCGCTCAATGAGCGGCAAGGATGCGCTGCACGACCTGCGGCTAGGTTTGCATAATTTACAACCCGATATTCTCTTTTTACAAGAGGTACAAGGGCGTAATGAAGATCAGGCCACGCTCGACGCACAGCATCAGTCTTTAGCCGCTGCGCTTCAAATGGACGTGGTGTACGGCTGTAACGCCATTCGTCAGACAACTGATCATGGCAATGCGCTGTTGTCGCGTTTTCCGGTCCTGCGTTCAGAGAACATTGATGTCTCTGATCATCAGCTTGAGCAACGTGGTTTGTTGCATGTCGTGCTCGATGTGAAAGGCCAAGAAGTGCATTGTTTTGTGGTGCACTTAGGGCTTTTAGGTGGCAGCCGAGTGCGTCAGGTTGAGGCGATGACCGCGCGGATTCGTCAGGTCGTCCCTGATGATGAACCTTTACTGATCGCTGGTGATTTTAATGACTGGCGTGATGAGTTAGCCCCGTTGTTTGTACAAAAGCTAGGTATGTATGAGGTTTTTGCGACAGCCAGTCGAGCCGCTGGTGACATGCCGCGTTTGCGCGACTCTGTGCGTCAAATTCGCCAAGTCCTCAGTGGCGAGCAGCGTTTGAGTCAGTGGAGTCAGACGCGTGATGGTCGTGAGAATCAGCTGGCGATGGGTGGCGCACAAATTATGCGCAGACCACCTAGAACGTTTCCGGCGAAGTTTCCGATGTTTCGGTTGGACCGCATTTATCAGCGTGGTTTTGCGGTGCATCGTGCGCAGGTATTGCGCGGACGACCGTGGACCATTTTGTCAGATCACGCCCCCATTCTGGCCGACATGGAGTTGTGCTGAATGACGGCTCAGACTAAGCTGCAAGCGACCGTGGTTGCAGCTTTTTATAATGATTTCGAGGTGCTCAGACTATTGATGCGAGCGCTCAATGCGCAGGCAGATGGGTGTTTTGAGCTCATCATTGCTGACGACGGTTCACGCGCAGAAGTCATCGACGCGATCACCGCCATTAAAGGGACGTTTGATTATCCGGTGCGACATCTTTGGCAAGAAGATGCGGGCTTTTTAAAAACCCAAATCATGAATGAAGCGGTGCGCCAAGCTCGAGGTCAGACACTGATTTTTGTGGACGCAGATTGTGTGGTTCAGGATGGGTTTGTGCAGGACCATTTGCGTTGTGCGGGCCCGGGCGTCATACAAACCGGTCGACGAATTGATGTGTTTCGGGAAGCGACCAAACATTTGGATTGTTCACAAGCATCGCGGATTGTGAAGCGCAACTTTTGGACGTTGTTGTGGTGGACATTGCGGGGTAAAGCGCGCAATTTGGAAAAAGCGATTCGTTTGCCACAATGGTTTCGTAACCGATTTCAAGGTCGAACTTGGGGCGTGCTTGGCTGTAATTTTTCAGTACAGCGTGAGGAGCTCCTAGCCGTGAATGGGTTTGATGAACGCCACGGGGTGCAGTGGGGCGCAGAAGATTCGGATATCGAACGACGTTTGCGCAAGACAGGCGCCAAGGTTTTGAATTTGCGCTATGCCGCCTCGATGGTTCACTTTGACGGGCAGTATTTCAAACGTGGCCCATCGGAAGATGCCCGCAACCGCTGGAAGTTATACCTGCAGGCCGAGCAGGAAGATCGAGTTTGGACACCCGATGGCATCCTGAAAGAAGATCGGGATGATGCGTCTGTAACCGCCCAATTACAGGCTTGGCGACAGACGGCTCAGGATCGATAAATCGTCAGATCAGGTTTTGTCTTGTTGACGAACATGGTTGGTGGTGACTTCCAGCACCAATCGCCCTTCGGATGTGATCAGTTTGGTACTAATCACAGCGGTCAAACGGCCTTGATGCACGACGTCAGAATAGGCTGTGATTGCATCGCCTTGTCCCGGACTGACATAAGCCGCTGTAATGCCAGATAAATTCCAATTTTCAGGTAAGGACGCATTGGCACTTGCCATGGCGAGTGCCAGACTGATACCACCTTGTAGATGCCCCACACGATTGCCTACATGGGGGCCGTTGTCCATTTCAGCTCGGGCCGCGCCATCGAGCGTTTGTGTGCGAATGTTTAGAAAGGCGTCTAGAAACGGGGTGTTGTTGTCTGTGTAGGCCGTCAGTGCGTTTTGTGCACGGGTATAAATTTCTTTTTCGTGTGCTTCTAAGGTTGTGGGATCAGGCAACTCAAGTGACTCAGGTGGACGTCGATTAATCCATGGAACTGGGTGCAGAATGCGCCCGCCCGGGGCGGGTAATACCATGAAGGTACCTGTGCCAAAGGCAACAAGTTGATCATTGCAATGAATTTCAAACTTGGCAAGTCCCAATCGGCCTTGGGCGTTTTCTGAATAACCCAGAAGCTCACCGCGAGCGACGAGATCTCCATTTAAAGAGGCATTGGTGAGCTGAACATGTAGATTCACAGTGGCTAAACGTTGCGCAGGATCCTCGGCGGTGCGAATCGCAGATGCGGCCGCAAAATCAGCTGCAATTGCCAAGCAAATTGGTGAAAGATGTCCGTTTTTGTCTTTGAGATGCGGTCCATCGGGAATGGTGACGCGGGCACGGCCATCGTAGACATCTTCAAAAATCATACCCATAAAATTGCCACAAAAATGGTAGCCCGGTGTGCGGTCGAGGACGATCGAGCGCAAAACGTGTTCTTGAATGAATGCTTTTGAGTTCAAAGTTGTTCAGCCCTTTTGATGAATCATGTCACTGAGCGTAAAGACAGAAATCAGTTACGATTATGACAGCGTGAGGTCTTGCTTCGGATGGCATGACGCACGGTCTTCAATATACACGCGCGCCTCACTGTGATGGAGATGAAACTTGTCTGACCAGCATGTCCTTGCGAGACGCATTGCGCATCTGGATATGGATGCATTCTTTGCGTCTGTTGAATTATTGCACTACCCACATTTACGGGGTCAAGCAGTTGTTGTGGGCGGACGATCTGTCGATGCACCACAACAAGATGCACAAGGACAATGGACGGCGTTACGTTTAGCGCAGTATACGGGTCGAGGCGTGGTGACGACATCGACGTATGAGGCACGGGCATTGGGCGTGTTTTCAGGGATGAGTCTGATGCGCAGTGCACGGCTGGCGCCCGATGCGATCTTGTTGCCAGCTCAGTTTGATGCCTATCGCCGTTATTCTGCCTTGTTTAAAAATGCGGTGCGTGCCATTGCGCCCGATGTGGAAGATCGTGGCATTGATGAGATTTATATTGATCTGACCGATGTGCCTGGTGAAACACGCGAATTAGCCATGCGAATTAAAGCGGCTGTTCACGAAGCGACGGGGCTAAGTTGCTCGATGGCGATTGCGCCCAATAAGTTACTCGCAAAAATCGGATCTGATTTAGATAAACCCGATGGTTTAACGCTCCTCGATATGGACAGTGTGCGTGAACGTATTTGGCCATTGGCGGTTAGTGCAATTAATGGGGTAGGTCCCAAAGCCACACAGCGTTTAAAAGACAACCAGATCGAAACCATTGCCGAACTTGCGCAGACACCACTTGCATCCTTAATTGCGCTTTTTGGATCGAATACAGGGCATTGGATGCACCGGGTTTCGCACGGACTGGATGATCGACCGGTCGTCACGCACAGTGCTCCTAAATCGCTGAGTCGGGAAACGACGTTTGCGCGAGATATGGATGTACGCCAGGACCGTCAGGCCTTAACTCAGTCGCTGGAGTCTTTGTGTGAACGTTTGGCACAAGACCTTTTACGTAAACAAGTGATGACGCAAACTATCGGTATCAAAGTGCGTTTTGCGGACTTTAGAACAGTCACCCGTGATGTGACTGTCGGTCGGGCCACAGACGAGGTTGAGACGATCGTGCGCATGGCACGTGAGTGCTTACGTCGAATTGAGTGGACAGGTCGACTACGACTGTTAGGCGTTAAAGCGTCTAGTTTGGTGGACAACGCACCGGATTCGCCCCGTCAGGCAGCTTTACCTTTTGATTTTGATATTTAAGCGTTGTTGTTTTGCGGATTCACCAATCGATTGATCACCCATTGGGCAGCTTCTTCGTTGCCGCTCGGATGTACGGGTGTGGGTGGTGCTTCTGAAAGCAATGTGTCCAGTAATGAACTCAATGGCTGGGTTTCATAAGACAAAGCCCGTCCGTGCTGCTGCAACCATGTGATCAGTGCTTGTGATTCGGGCCAGTCATCGCGTGCTAGATAAATCACGGGTTTGCCTGCGCAAGCTGATTCGGCAAAAAGGCCATAACCTGGTTTGGTGATCACCAAGTCGCATTGTTGGAAAGTTTGCGTAAAAGACAGCCCCAACTGGCTGGCACTCACGGCATTTGGATGCTGATCGACTTGACTGGGTGTCACGATGTATTGGATAGGCTTGTTCAGGCAGTGAGTTGGCCAGTCTGCCATTGAATAGCTGGTTGGAATGCCACCCAAACTGGCTAGAACAGACCAGTGTGATCTGTCTCGTTTTGAGACTTGAGTGATTGCAGCTTGCTGACAAATGGGTCCGATGCTGTGTAAGTTCGGCAGGCGAGGCATGTGCATACTAGGTTCTGGTGCGAGAAACGCTTGAGCACTGGCGTACGCATCGTGCATTTGGGTCAGAATCTGCTCAAATGTCTGTGAGCTGACTTGGGCTATTTGGAGTGCCTTGGGATCGGCTTGCACGAGTTGTTCCAAAATGATGGCCCAATGTAGAGAGCAAAGTGCGAGTGATGGAATGCCTGCGGCACGAGCGCCTGCCAGCGTGAGGTATGGAATGTCGGCAAGGACCCAATCCACTTGTTGGGTCACGAGTTGTTGACTAACACGTTCTACATGTGCGGACCAGTTTTGGTGAAGATGCTTGTATTGCTGCAAGGTTTGCACCAGATCGACACGCATCGCATCGAACATCAGTATCCCAAAATCATCGGCGACGGGATCGATTGTGATGGGGTGTGGATAACGTGATTGAATTTGATCGTGATCTAGAGTGGTGCGAATTGTCCAACGAATGGGCGGCAAATCTTGTTGGGCGATGAGACGATCCGTTGCTTCCAGAACCGGAGTGATTTGTGCCCAATGGCCAAAGCCGTGTGAAGACACGGCGACGAGTCCATGGCTTGCTTGGCTACTCATGCTTTAGATTGATGAAAATCCTTTAAAAGCAATGCTTGTGGTGCTTCATCTTTGAGCGACAGGATGGGGGTTTGATCGCCCAGTGGCCAGTCAATGTCAATCTCGGGGTCATTCCACAAAATACTGCGCTCGTGTTCTGGTGCGTAGTAATCCGTCGTTTTATACAGAAACTGAGCGGAGTCACTCAGAACTAAAAAACCATGTGCAAACCCTGCAGGAATCCAAAGTTGAAGGTGGTTCTCAGCTGAAAGATGGTGCCCAGTCCACTGCCCAAAGGTTGGGGAATCTTGACGCACGTCGACGGCGACATCAAAGACTTCACCTTCAATCACACGAACAAGTTTGCCCTGAGGTTGTTGGACTTGTACATGCAGACCACGTAAAACGTGTTTGCTTGATCGGCTGTGGTTGTCTTGGACGAAGGTTTCGCGCACGCCCGTTGCCGATTCAAACTCTCGTTGATTAAAGCTTTCATAAAAAGAGCCGCGGGCATCGCCCCAGACCCGAGGTTTGATGAGTAAAACCTCAGGCAAACGGGTGGTCGTGATTTCAAGCATCTTGGTTGTTTCCTGACAGATGGCGTTGTGCCAGCTGCATCAAATATTGTCCATAGCCATTTTTTGATAAGGGGGCGGCCAATTCCATCAGTGCGTCGGCCTGAATCCAGCCTGCATCTAAAGCGACTTCTTCCGGACAGGCAATTAACTGACCTTGGCGTTTTTGGAGTGTACCGACATAGCTGGAGGCTTCCAGTAAGCTGTCGTGTGTGCCGGTATCCAGCCATGCAAAGCCACGACCCATGATCTCAACTTGCAAAGCTTGTTGAGTCAGGTAATGCCGGTTGATATCGGTGATTTCCAGTTCGCCCCGAGCGGACGGACGGATACCTTTGGCGATTTCGCACACCTGATCATCATAAAAATAAAGTCCGGTGACTGCATAGGGACTGCGAGGTTTAGCGGGTTTTTCTTCGATGGAGATTGCTTGTTGTTGATCATCAAACTCAACGACGCCATAACGCTCAGGATCATGCACATGATAGGCAAAGACGGTGGCACCTTGCGTTCTGGCATCTGCTTGGCGTAATTGCTTGACCAGATCGTGTCCATGAAAAATGTTGTCGCCAAGAATCAACGCACTTGGGTGTCTGTCAATGAAATTACGGCCAATAATGAACGCTTGAGCCAAACCATCGGGAGAAGGCTGTACAGCAAATTCGATGTTAAGCCCCCATTGGCGACCGTCACCCAGTAATGTTTCAAACCGAGGTGTGTCCTCAGGTGTGGAAATCACCAAGATGTCCCGAATACCCGCTAGCATCAATGTGGTGAGCGGGTAATAAATCATCGGTTTGTCATAAATGGGTAAAAGCTGCTTGGAGACGGCGTGCGTCAGTGGATACAGCCGTGTGCCTGAGCCACCTGCCAGAATAATGCCGCGTCGGCTTGAGCCTGAGTGTGCGTGGGTTGTCATAAGTGTCTGTTTTTTACGGTTGTTGGTATTGCGTCTGAATCCATTGACGATAGGCGCCACTGGTCACATGCTCAACCCATTCGGGGTTGTCCAGATACCATTGTATGGTTTTAAGCAGACCGGTTTCGAAGGTTTCTTCAGGCTCCCAGCCTAGGCTTTGTGAGATTTTACGAGTGTCCACCGCATAGCGACGGTCGTGACCAGGACGATCGGTCACAAACGTAATTTGCTCCGCATAAGACAGGCCGTCAGCTTTAGGACGAATCTGATCCAAATGCGTGCAAATCGTGCGCACCACATCAAGGTTTGTGCGTTCACAATTGCCGCCAATGTTGTAGGTCTGACCTGGCTCTCCATCGGCCAGCACGGTCATTAAGGCTTGCGCATGGTCGCGTACATATAACCAGTCACGAACTTGTTGACCATCACCGTAGATGGGTAAGGATTTGCCTTGCAATGCATTCAGGATAACGAGCGGAATCAATTTCTCTGGGAAATGATAGGGCCCGTAGTTGTTGCTGCAGTGTGTGGTGATGGTGGGCAAACCATAAGTATGGTGCCAGGCACGGACTAAATGGTCTGAACTGGCCTTGCTGGCAGAGTATGGACTATTCGGTTCGTAAGGATGGTTTTCAGTGAAAGCCGGTGCTTCGGGTGTCAGTGTTCCGAAGACTTCATCGGTCGAAACATGGATGAAGCGAAAGTCTTTTTGTTGTGAAAGTGGTAATTTTGTCCAATAGTTTCGAGTTGATTCCAGTAGGTGGAACGTTCCCATCACATTGGTTTCAAGAAATGCTTGAGGTCCGAGAATGGATCGATCGACGTGTGATTCGGCCGCAAAGTTGAGAATTGCGCGAGGTTTGTGCTCTGCCAAGATTTGATCAATCAGTACACGATTTCCGATGTCAGTTTGAATTAGTTTATATCGATCATCTTCTTGATATATCGATAAGTTTTCTGGATTTCCAGCATAAGTTAGTAAATCTAAATTCAGAACAGATTCTTGCTGATTTTCTAGCCAAAGATGAATGAAATTACTGCCAATAAAACCTGCGCCACCGGTCACTATAATCATGATGTGCTCTTCATTTTTTAGATAAAAATTAAGAAATTATTAAAAACTAGACAAGTTGTTGGACATCCCACATTCATACAATCTTGCTAAATCTCACTATGATGGATCTAACCCGACGCGGCTGACGGAACCTAACCAGCAGCACAAAAAGATCGGGGTTAATCATGATCGAAAGTCATATGGTAACAATGCAACGGGGGTAAAGTATGTGGAACGGAGTAGGTAGAACAGTTCATAGTCGTGAAACTCGTCGTCAGTCGATGGTCAAGCCAGTCGCAGCGTTTGATAGTTTGGGTCGACCCGAGAATCTGGCCGATGAAATCGCACAACAGCTTCGGGATCGCATTCTGAATGAAACCCTAAGCCCAGGACAGCGCCTACCGACAGAACAAGCCCTTGGTGCCCAGTTTGGTGTGAGCCGAAATGTCGTGCGTGAGGCCATTGCCCGTCTGAAACTGACCGGTTTGGTTGAAACGCGCCATGGTGTGGGGACGTTTGTTAAACAAGATATTGATAATCGTCCATTTGAAGTTGCGCAAGATGACTTGTTGGACTTCCGACAGCTGATTGACGTTTATCGACTGCGCGTTGAAATTGAGTCAGGCGCAGCGGCCTTGGCGGCAGTGCACCGTACACAAGCTCAACTCGATGATTTGCATCAGGCATTAAAAGCACTAAAAGAGCAGCCTGATGATTGGGAAGCGGGTGCAACCTCGACTGTTGATTTTCATTTGGCGGTCATTCACGCTTCCAACAACCCGTATTTTGTGCGCATCATGGGGCATCTGAGTTCAGCTCTGAAAGATGCAGTCCGGACTTTGCGGTTTCGCAGTTCTGGCACATCACGCATTCATGAGGAACAACTCGAGCATGCACGTATCGTGGATGCCATTGAGCGTCAAGATGCCAATGCCGCTCGTCAAGCGATGCGTGAGCATCTAGAACACGGTATTAACGGTTATCGCAGTCTCTTTGGTGATTAAATAACCGAGTTTGTTGTCATCATCACCTGAATCCACTTGTGACTAGCGACTAAGTGGATTCTTTCTTTTCGGCGTCGCTCAGACGCTTTTTGGAAAACTGCCGTGCTGTCCTATTGGAACGAACTGTTTCCTACAACTGGCATGTTTGCTGTGTTGTTGTTGACCACCATTGTGGGGGCCACCATGCGGGCGTTTTCTGGGTTCGGAGCTGGGTTATTGCTCGCGCCAGTGCTCAGCTTATATCTGGTGCCTGCAGACGTGGTGATCGTTGTGATTGGTCTGAATTTTATGGCGACCTTTCAGGTCTTGCCCGGTGTTCGTAAAGACATAGACTGGCCATTGGTGTGGCGCATGGTGCCCGCCGCATTAATCGGTATCCCCTTGGGTGGATGGGTTCTGTCTGGTTTGGATCAGCATCTGATGCGCAAACTGGTGGCCGCTGTGGTGGTAGTTTTGTCGCTCATCCTGTTGGCGGGCTGGCATTACCGCGGTCGACGTGGGCGTATACAAGACAGCATTGCCGGTTTAACCAGCGGGGTTCTAACATCGATTGGTGGAATTGGTGGGCCACCTTTTGTGTTGTATATGATGTCCGCAAAAGACGTATCGCCTGTAGCCATTCGAACCTTTTTTATTATTTTCTTTGCGATTATGCAGGTTGTGACGCTGGCGATGTTTCTTGTACAAGGTGCGATGCGTCCGATCCAATTTGCATATATTGGGACGTTTTTACCGTTTTATGTGATGGCGACTTGGCTAGGTTCTTATTTGTTTGTGCGTGCGCTTTCAGGTAAAGCAGATTTAGTCCGACGTATTTCATTGTGGTTTTTACTGTTGGTGGGAATCGGCACATTCGTTGTATAAAAACTGCCACTGTCGATACCTTTAAAAGTGCATCGGCGTTGGGCAGGCCTTCACTCGGCGTAAAATCTCACATTCTGTGAATTTGGTATCAGTCATGATGCAGACCAGATTTTGATAGATGGCAAAGCGTCGTACACTAGCCCGAATGATTTGGGTTTGACCTATCCAATTTGATTCACAAAGAAATTGCCAGAATGAACAATGAATCACAGACAGATCATCCAGAAACGAATGGACGATCTCAGTTGTCGGACAACATGACTGATCAAAACAACCATAAAACTTGCCGTGTGCTAGTGACTGGTGCCACCGGACAACTTGGGCGCTCATTGGCAGCGTGCTGCCCGCCCGATTTTGACTATGTGGGCTTAACCCGGCAAGATCTGGATCTAGGTGACCTCTCAACCTTGCAAACCAAGCTGCAAGCAAAGATTGAAGCGGTTCAACCTTCATT
Source organism: Orrella sp. 11846 (assembly GCF_048820935.1). Lineage (NCBI taxonomy): Bacteria > Pseudomonadati > Pseudomonadota > Betaproteobacteria > Burkholderiales > Alcaligenaceae > Orrella > Orrella sp. 11846. Next base: position 32,175 of record NZ_JBMERD010000011.1, on the reverse strand, counting down.
TATATTGAATACAGCGGCGTATACAGCCGTGGATCAAGCAGAATCCGAGGTGGAGCAAGCTTGGTGTGTGAATGGCGTGGCGCCAGGTCTGGTGGCAGCAGTGGCCGCTCGTTATCAAATTCCGATTTTGCATTATTCGACCGACTATGTGTTTGATGGCCAGAAGTCAGACCCTTATACAGAAGCGGACCCAACCAACCCGCTGTCTGTCTATGGTCGCAGTAAGTTGGCTGGTGAATATGCCGTCACTGCCGGCAATGATTTAAGTCTGATTCTGCGTACAAGCTGGGTCTTCAGTCAGTATGGTCATAACTTTTTAAAAACCATGTTGCGTTTGGGTGCCGAGCGTGACACATTGGCTGTGGTGAGTGACCAAGTGGGGGCGCCAACTAGTGCGCACTGGCTTGCGCAAACGACATATGCCATGTTGCGGACTTTGCGTGACAGTCAACTACCAACGCAATACGCAGGTCTCTATCACATGACGGCAGGTGGTCACACTTCGTGGCATGGTTATGCACAGTATTTGCTTACACAAGCTCAAGAGATGGGGTTTGAACTGCGTGTACCGATTGATCAGGTTTTGATGCAGACAAGCGCGCAATATCCGACACCCGCTGCCCGTCCACTGATGGGACGTTTAGATACGACACGGTTACAAACAGCCTTTGGAATTGAGCCTGAACACTGGCAGACTGGTGTGCAGGATGTTTTGATGCGATTGCAAAAATGCGAATTCTGATTGTTCGAACCTCTTCTTTGGGTGACCTGATCCATATGCTGCCGGCGATGACTGACATCGCAAAGCACCATTCTGGTGTGACCATAGATTGGGTGGTGGAAGAGTCGTTTGCAGAAATTCCTGGCTGGCATCCAGCCATTCAGACGGTGATTCCAGTGGCCCATCGACGCTGGCGTCGTAATTGGTGGTCTTCGCAAGTGCGCAAAGAACGACAAGCTGTGTTGGCACAAATTCGTGCCAATCGCTACGATTTGGTGCTCGATATGCAGGCCTTGCTCAAATCGATAGGACTGGTGAGGGCGGCATCTGGCGTACATCATGGATTGGACTGGCGTTCTGCACGCGAGCCTTTGTGCACATTGTTTTATGACGTGCGTCATCGGGTTGAGTTTTGGCAGCCTGCTGTGATTCGACAAAGAAAGCTGGCCGCATTGGCACTGGGCCATTCAGTCACAGGGGCACCTGATTTTGGGTTGGGTGAACGTTTTATCGCACAACCTACGTCAGAACCCTATGCGGTGATCATGCCGTCTGCGAGTCGTGACGACAAACTTTGGCCTGAGCAGCACTGGCAAGTCGTGTTTGATGTCTTGCAGCGTCAAGGCTTGTCCTTGGTCTTACTCGCTGGTTCAGAGACGGAAGCACAACGTGCGCAAGCGTTGTTGGGGTCGAGAGCTCAAGCCTGGGTGCAACCGAAGTCGAGCTTAACCGAACTGGCACAGTTGATGGTTTCAGCCCGCGTGATGATTGGTCTGGACAGTGGTTTGACGCACTTGAGTGCGGCTTTAGGCGTAGATACCATCGGACTCTATAAAGCTTCAACGCCTGTGCGTACACCCGTGGTCGGGTCAGGACAGACGTTTAGTTTGGGAGATCGTGGGCGGGAAGCGACGTTGGAGGAGGTCTTAGCTGCGATGCGCAGCTTAGGATTCGAGACTGACTCAGAAAAAGAATAAGTTCTGAGTTCAAAGTCTCTCCAATGGTCGTGTGCAGGTGCTTATACTAAGCAGTCCGTAGAGTGTTGATCGCAAGAGGAGTTTACAAGTTTGGGGCGTCTGATCTATTCCGCTTTGTTGGTTCTAGCTGCGCCATTCGTCTGGTTGTGGATGTGGTTGCGAACGCGTAAAACGACAGATCACTGGGATATCTTCGCGCATGGACGCTTTGGTTACTACACCCAACCGTGGGATGGTGCTCATCCGATCTGGGTGCATGCCGTGAGCGTGGGTGAGGTTCGTGCATCTGTCCCCTTGGTGAAAGCCCTTGTCCTACGCGGTGAGCGCATTGTGCTCACGCACATGACACCGACTGGTAAAGCAGAAGCACAACGCTTGTTTGCAGAAGAAATTGCTCGCGGATTTGTGATTCAGAAATGGATACCTTATGACTTTCCGGGCGCGATGCGTCGGTTTTTGAAGCATTTCAGACCGCAAAAAATTATTCTGATTGAGCGCGAAGTCTGGCCCAATTTGGTTTATGCAGCGAATCGTGCGCACATTCCTGTCATTCTCGTGAGCGCACGGTTTTCAGAAAAATCTGCCAAGCAAAATCAGACACTTGATCGTTTGCTTTTGGGTGTCATGCGCCACACTTATGAAGGACTGACTTTGGTGTTGGCACAAACATCAGAAGATGGCGAGCGTTTGTACGACGCCGGTGCCCAGCGAATACAAGTGTGTGGCAATCTTAAATTTGATCTAGATTTACCCAAATTGGCAGTCGAAGCAGGGCAAGCTTGGCGTTCACAAGTCAATCGCCCCGTCATTGTCATCGCTAGTACTCGGGATGGTGAAGAAGCGCAATTTATCCCACTGTTGACGGCTCAAAGTGATTTGGCGCTCCATGAGGATGAGCTTGTGCCAGACCCGCACTCGATAGAGGGCGATGTGGTGAGCGATGTTGCGACAATCTCTGAAGAGCCAACACAAGTAAAGCCTTTATTTGTGATTGTGCCAAGACATCCGCAGCGATTTGACGAAGTGGCCCGTGAGTTAAGTGACACTGGGATGCACTATGCTCGTTGGTCGTTGTTGCGAGATGCCCCAGGGGAATCGATACAGACATTGGATGTGGTTTTAGGCGATACGATGGGTGAACTGCCGTTTTTTTATGGTGCAGCCGATGTGGCGATCGTCGGGGGAAGTTTTGAGCCGTTCGGTGGGCAGAATTTTATTGAAGCCAGTGCCGTTGGTGTGCCGGTGATTGTTGGGCCCAACATCAGAAACTTTAAAGACGCGGTGGAAAGTGCGTTACAAGCGGGCGTTTTGTCGCAAGTTTCAGATGCTAAAAGTGCAGTTGATCTGGCACGACGCTGGATTGCGCAACCTCAGAAAAGCCAGGGAATTGGTCAAACTGGTCAGTCATGGGTTGCTCAGCATGTGGGCGCAACGCAGCGGATCTTGGCATGCCTCGATGGTAAGTCATTGTAAAAATAAGAAATAAACGACAGACACTAAACACAAACACGAAGCTACAAAACGTCGCGTAGAAATTAAGTGTCGAAGAGTGGCCTGTGTTGCACAGACCACTCTTCGTGGGTTTTGCTACGTAGGTTTTACGCCGTAGGTTTTTTATTGCATGGTGACGCCTGACTCTTTGACTAGAGTGCCCCAACGTTCAATTTCCTGATCCAGATACGTCTGGAATTGTTCGGGAGTGCCTCCCAAAACTTGTCCACCAGATGCTTGCAACTTCTCGATCAATTCAGGGTTTTGCAGTGCTTGATTTAATGCTTTGTTCACTGTTTCAACCACGTCGGCTGGAACACCAGCTGGTGCCAGAATGCCCCACCATGATTGCAAATCAAAATCCTTATAACCGGATTCACTCAGTGATGGTGTATCAGGTAATTCCGGTGCCCGTTCAGGTGATGTGACGGCAATGGCACGAAGCTGGCCGGCCCGGATTTGGTTGAGTAATGTGGGGATAGATGACATATAAAGATCAATACCACCGCCAATCAGATCGGTCATCGCTTGCGATGCGCCTTTGTAAGGAATATGCGTGAGCTCAATGCCTGAGGTTTTTTCAATGCTGGTTCCAGACAAATGGGCCACTGTGCCGTTACCTGAAAAACCTAAAGTGATTGAACCTGGCTTTTCTTTCGAAGCATTAACCACGTCAGCGAAAGTTTTGTAAGGCGTATTGGCACCTGTTGCCATGGCGATAGGGGAGACGCTGACTAAGCCAATGGGCGTGAGGTCAGTTTTTGGATTGTAGGGCAGGCTTTTATAGAGCCAGGGACCGATGGCAAGGTTACTGGTCTGACCCAGAACCAGTGTGTAGCCATCAGGCTTAGCCTTAGCGGCCGCGTCAACACCAATGGTGCCACCAGCACCCCCTTTGTTATCAACGACCACAGTCCAGCCGGTATCATTGGCGAGCTGCATTGCAACAGCACGACCGATTAGGTCTGTACCGCCGCCGGGTGGAAAGGGCACAACCAAATGAATGGGTCTGGATGGATAAGCGTCAGTTTGTGCGAGTGCTGCACTCAATGGGATGGCTGAGAGTGTGGCGCAAAGACCGACGGTTGTGATCAAGCGCTTAGAAATAGTGGGTGTGAAAGTGAACATGGGTTTGTCTCCTGAACAAAACTACATGGATTAATTAGGCAGGCTGCAGCCTGCTTTGAGAAGGGCCGCATCGACCCAGCTGCGATCGTTGGTGCCGGCTTCAATGGCTTTAAGTTGTTCTAGTTCTTGTGCATGTTTGCGTTGTGTTAATTCGTAAATTTCATCGCATTGTGAAATAGGAACGCACACCACACCGTCAGAGTCTCCTAGGATTAGATCGCCTGGCATGATGACCATGTTGTTGATCGCAATCGGTGTGTTGATTTCGCCTGGGCCATTTTTATAAGGCCCAAGATGATTGACGCCAGCGGCAAACGTGGGTAAGTTTTGTTCCAAAAATGCATCGCAATCCCGAATCGCCCCATTGAGGACAAATCCGGCCACACCGCGCTTAATGGCGTACGCGAGCATAAGTTCACCCATGAGTGCGCGGCTGACATCACCGGCAGCATCCACGACAATGACATCACCAGGTTGTGCCATGTTGATGGCCTTGTGCAGCATTAGGTTGTCGCCAGCGGGGGCTTTAACAGTCAACGCAGGTCCGGCCATGACGCCTTGACGGTGGTAGGGTCTGAGTGATGGGCCAGTACCAGGTAGACGTCCCATCATGTCGCTGACATTAGCGACCGGTAAAGTTTTAAAGCGCTCAATTTGGTGTGTGCTAACGACTTGTGTACGTTCAAGGACTCTGAATCCGATACCCATGATTTGGGCTCCTTATATAACAGGGTGCAAAAAAGAAAACTAATGGGCTAATGCTTCCTTGCGTGCAGCTAAGGCTGCTCGATTCACGATGTGTTCTTCAGGTAAAGCAGTTTGATTCAGCATGGCGACGACTGCTTGTGCGGCCATCATGGCCACACGCCGTGAAGCCTGAACAGTGACGCCGCCAATGTGCGGTGTGAGCACGACGTTGTCCATACTCCAAAAAGGGTGATCGGCTGTAGGCGGTTCAGATTCGAAAGTGTCTAGCCCTGCGCCCGCGATTTGCCCATTTTTTAATGCTTGTAGGAGGGCGCTTTCATCGATCAATGCGCCGCGTGCAGTGTTAATCAAAAACGCACCCGGTTTCATTAAGGTAAGACTTTGTGCATTGATGAGGTGACGTGTTTGTGGCAAGAGTGGACAGTGCAGGCTGACAATGTCGGCGTTGCTCAGACACTCTTCAACAGTTGAAGCGCGTCGCGTGTTTGATGCTTCAAAAAATTGATCTTGAGCATGTGGGTCGTAGGCAATGGTTTGCAATCCGAACGCTTGTGCAAGACGTGCTGTCTCTCTGGCGATTGCCCCAAAACCGATGAGTGCTAAGCGAGAACCGGCCAATTCATACCCTTGGAACCCGGGTTTGTCCCATCGGCCAGCCCGAATGCTTTTGTCGAGTGGCACGATTTTTTTAGTAACTGCCAGCAACAGTGCCAACGCATGCTCGGCAACCGACTGCGCGTTGGCACCATAGGCGACTGCGACAGGAATGCCGTGTGCTGAGGCTGCGTCAATATCAATGTTATCGACCCCAACACCATGTTTGACGATGAGCTTTAGGCCTTTTGCAGCCTCAAAGACTGGTGCATCGATATGGCCCATTCTAGAGATAATGGCAACCGGATCAATCTCTTTCACTTTCTGGATCAAGTTGTCTGTGGTCGCATAGGCTGGTAGATAAGTGGGCTGCACTTGATGTCGCTGTAAGTAATGAACTGCCTCTTCGTCCAGACTAGGACCTGTCACAAGAATTTGCGATGACAAGGTTGTGTCTCCTTAGAAGTTTTAATCATTTGAATTGGACAACTAAAGCGTACTGAACAATATTTCTTAAGAAAAGCGAATTATTTTTCATATTTGATTAAGTTTTTCTGTTTTAATAGCTTGATGAATACACGACAAATGCGTTCGCTACTGGCAATTGCCAGACATGGCACGATGGTCGATGCCGCACAGGAAATGTTTCTGACGCCTTCAGCACTCAGTCAGCAGATGCGTGCGCTTGAGCAAGAGCTGAACGTGGAATTGTTTGATCGAAGCAAACGCCCACCTGTGTTGAATGCGCAAGGACGGTTGATGGTCGGTGCGGCGCAAGAAATGCTCGATAAATATGAAGAAGTTCGGGGGCTATTGCATGGAGAGCCATTACAAGGGACGTTAACAATTGGTGCAGTCCGCACGAGTGCGATGACCTTGATTCCGGCTGCCATGGCTGCTTTGCGACGGGCACATCCCACTTTGAAAATTCAGTTGCGCATGGGTGTTTCAGAAGGGTTGTTAACCGATGTGCTGGCGCAACGAATTGATGTGGCGATTGTGGCTGACCGGATTGCTGTGGGTCCGACCGTGGTCTGGCGGCCTTTTATTCAGGAGCCGTTGGTTGTCATCGCGCCCGAAGGAACACCCCAAGAATCAGCCCGTGAATTGCTTACAAAGTATCCCTATATTCGGTTTAGTAGCAATGTGCCGCTCGCGCATACCATTAACGCAGGTTTAGCCAGTATGGGCATTGAACCGCATGAGATTGCAGAAGTTGATATGGTGTGGGCGATTGCAGAAAGTGTGCGTCAGGGCTTGGGTGTCGCCATTGTGCCGCATGTGGTTTTAAGAGACCCACAAAACTCGAAATTAACGCATGTGGAATTTGGAGAGCCACCGGTCTACCGACAAATGGGGCTTTTGTATCATGAGCATAGTGTTCGTCATCCGTTGATCATGGCGTTTCAAGCGCAGTTATCCAAGGTCAGTGAACCCTACGGAGTGTGAGTTGGGTGTGAGCGTGGAGGCTTCAGAGGCGTTCCAGACTTGCCTGAGTAACCTGAATGGCTTGCGCATTAAGCTGGGTGCGTAGTTTTTCTGGGTGGCGTCCCAGATCGCTGCGTACAGTGCCAAACCAACCCTGTCCCAGCGCAAAAACCAGCAGGTTCAGCGTGACGATGACGATAACGAAACTTTTCATAAGTTGAACTATATCGCAGGAAATCTTAAGCATTCGGTAAAACCCTTATGCTAAATCAAAATTTCTGCCATGTTTAATGCATCGTTAAGTGAGACTAATAATCAGTTGCTTTTGATGCTACAGTCGTTAAAACACTGTGCATCTAAATGGTTTTTGACGAAAAGATCGAATCGATATGCGCTATTGGTGGGTGAATCAAAACCAGACATATCGCCACGAAGTTCCTGGTGGCTATCTCTGGTCGCCCAAACGAAAAGCCAATCAAGCTAAAAACCCGTTCTATGACTTCATGCGCGAGGTGATGCCGGGTGATGTCATCTTTTCATTCTGTAACACGCATATCCGTGCAATTGGTATTGCAACTTCATATGCGTATGAAGCGCCCAAACCTTTGGAGTTTGGCCAAGCTGGAGCCAATTGGAATTACATAGGTTGGCGGGTTGACGTTAAATTTTATGAATTGCGTTCGACGATTAGACCCGCAGACTATATGTCTGTTTTGTCTCCTCATCTACCCGCTAAATATGCCCCATTACAGGCGAATGGTGCGGGATTACAAGGCGTGTATTTAACGCGTTTGCCTGAGACTTTTGCTACTGCACTCGTTGATTTGATGGGTGTTGAGGCGCGCCAGATTGTGACATTGCACCAACAGATGGATCAGCATTTGGAGCAAGCAACTTCAGGTGTTGGGCTCGTGCAATGGGAAGAACATGAGCTGGCCCAAGTACAAAACGATACAACGCTCAGAGAAACTGACCGACAGGCGATCGTACTTGCTCGGCGTGGACAGGGATTGTTTAAAAAACGGGTCATGGAACTCGAGCAGTCCTGTCGCATTACGGGCGTAGATCGCGTAGAGCATTTACGAGCGAGCCATTGCAAACCCTGGCGTGATGCGAGTCATGAAGAACGGTTGGATGGTGAAAACGGTTTGTTGCTGACGCCAAGTATGGACCATTTGTTTGATCGAGGTTTTATCGGTTTTGAATCCAATGGTCAGACAATTGTTTCACCGGTTGCACATCAGGATTCATTGGCGCGTATGGGACTTGATCCAAAGCGTCCGCCAAATGTGGGTGCCTTTTCAGAGGGTCAGCGCAAATACTTGGAGTTTCATCGAGAAAATGTTTTGCTCATGTCAGCGTATCTGGAGCATTGAGCGTTTTTCGCCTTGTGTTTTTCAATAAACCGACTGGTCGTATTGTGCTTGCGCAAAAAAGCTTAACCCCATTAAGACCACATGCGGCAATTCTGTGACGGTAATGTTCGGTTGCTGACGTCTCCATTCGGCGGCGACGATCTGCCAAGCTCCCCCACTGACACACAGAATCGGTGCTTGTTGATCCCGTTTTTGACTCAATTCATATTGGCGCACAATGGCACCAATTTGCGCAGCAGCGATGCCACTGGTGATGGCGCTGTGTGTATCTGTCGGATAGGGAGTGATCTGACCTTTGGCAAGCGGCAAGCGGGCAGTGCCGTGCAACAGTGCGTCATGCATCATCGTGACGCCCGGTAAAATGAGGCCACCTAGAAACACGGATTCTTGGCTCAGGGTGTCGATGGTTGTCGCTGTCCCAAAATTAGCCAGAATCAAACTTCGGTTGAGGGCGCCGAAGTGATGGCGTAAACCAAGGACAGACATCCAGCGATCAGCACCCAGTTGGCTAGGTTCTGGGTAGCCATTGGTCACGCCCAGAGCCGCCTCTTGTGGCCAGAGCCAGTGAGTCTGGGTTGTCTCCAGTGTGTTCTTTAAAACCTCTTCAATTAAATCCATGCGAGCCTGTGAAGCAACGCTCACACCCAACGCCACTTTGAGCGCATGGCGTGTCTGCTCAGAGAGTTGTTGCAAAGTGGTTTGAAGTTGTTGACGCAACAAGTTAGGGTCTGCATGTGCAATGGCTGCAAGTGGTTCAATGTCTGGTTGATCTGCATGCCACAAGCCTACTTTTAGGCGTGTATTGCCCAAGTCGAGTAATAGACAAGTATTAAAGGGTGTTGAAAGATCCAGAGTCACGGTATAGAAACCTCGTGATAGCCACGACTAAGATGATAGTCCCATGCTTGGACGCACAGAGATGTCGCCGACCGTAATGTGGTGCATGACCGCATCAGACTGATCAGAACGTATCGATAAGCGCCCGTCATCAGACCATCCACAGGCGGTGCCTGACATTAGAATTTGGTCGTTTTGAATGATATTGACCGCTTTGCCGAAAAGATAATCGAGATTTCGGTGTGAGTGCACTAAATCGCGCAGATGTGACGAATCAAAAACCTGAACCGTTTTTTGCCAACTTTGGGCAACCGTTGCGACCAAATCAGCGTGTTGTGTGAAACCAGGCACGAAACTGTTCCAGTCGCCAACCGTTCGGTTGAGCTGCTGACCTACATGTTGTCCATGTGTGAGATTAAGCCCCATGCCGATGACGATTAGTGTGCGTGAGCCCCGTATACGAGATTCAACGAGAATGCCTGCGAGCTTTCCATCGTCGAGCATCAAATCATTGGGCCACTTCATGGTGAGGCGTTGGGTGTCTTGAGCCTGATGCGTTTGTGCGAATTCGCGCAGCGTCTGACAGGTCACTAAACCCAGCGCAGGGGCTAGTCCAACCAATTCCCGTGGTGTTTGATCCACCAGAAATCCACAGGAAAACATCAGCGTTTGTCCCGTCTCGTTTAACCAGGGTCGTCCGGCACGTCCACGTCCCTGACTCTGACGGTCAGCGCCCAATAAGCGGGGCCAGTCTTGTTTACGCCAGGGTTGTCGAGCGAGTTGCAAGAGTTGTCCGTTGGTTGAGTCAGTGCTTTGAACCCATGAAACATCGGCCCAGTGTTTCAGAATATCCTGAAGTTCGGTCATCGGGGAACAGCAAGCAGTCATGGTCAAAGTGGTTAGGAGGACAAAAATGGATGCCGTAGTATCCCACGGAACAGGCGTCATCGCTTCTCTTTGACGTGATAGCAGGTAAAGTTTGTTTTTGCGATGAGAAGCGATGGCGATGCGGTTGTTTTTATTCAATGATCATCGTCTGTCGTGATGACGATGAAAGACAACTGTTCCCGTTTGGATGGACAAGCTTTAAACTAGTGACCTAAGTGTGAGAGTCAGATTCAGTTTGGATCTAAAGGTAATCCTTCATGGCATCGGTTTTATCTGAGCCGTTTTTGAACGTCCAAGATGGTGTGTGTACCGTTGCGGGGCACTGGAATGTGGCCGCGTTGGCGAAGCACGCCGAAGTCGCTAAGCGCAGACGTTTGCTCAAGCGTGTGCCCGATGATGCGCGTTGGCAACTGGATGAGGCTGCGCAATTGGATACTTTGGGTGCGCAGCTCTTATGGGAGCGTTGGGGCTATGCATTGCCATCCTCATTGACGTTAACGCCAGCTCAGCGTTCGTTGTTTGAAATGCTGCCCACTAAAACGGAATCTGTTCCTAAACCACCCTTCGATCTTTTGTCCTGGCTAGTGAGTCTAGGCCGTGGTGTGCTGACTCTCTGTCACAATGGTCTGATGCTGCTCGTCATGTTGGGTCGGCTGGCAATTGATCTGGTTGTTTTTATTGCACGACCGTTGCGTGGTCCATGGAAAGAGATTTCTGCTCAGATTTTTCATGCAGGTGCACAGGCGCTGGGGATTACTGCGCTTGTGGGCTTTTTGATTGGTGTTGTGATTTCTTACCTATCCGCACAGCAATTGGCCATGTTTGGAGCCGGGCAGTTCATTGTGACTTTGTTGGGCGTTTCGATCGTGCGTGAGCTGGGTCCCGTGTTGGCTGCCATTCTCGTAGCAGGTCGATCTGGATCGGCGATTACGGCCCAAATTGGTGTGATGCGTGTGACGCAGGAACTCGATGCCATGGAAGTCATGGGGATTTCTCAGAGTCAGCGTTTGGTTTTGCCACGTGTATTGGCTTTGGCGCTTGTGATGCCGTTACTGACCCTGTGGACCGATGCCATGGCAATGTATGGCGGCATGCTGGCTGCCAAGTATGAGTTGGGACTGCAGGTCACTTGGTTTTTTTCACAATTGCCCAACGCCATCGGACTTAAAAATCTCTGGATTGGCTTAGTCAAGGCGATGACCTTTGGAATTTGGATTGCACTAGTTGCCTGCCATTTTGGGTTGCAAATTGCCCCGAACACCGAAAGTTTGGGTAAAGGTACGACCACGTCAGTGGTAGTTTCCATCACAGGTGTCATTTTGATTGACGCCATTTATGCGGTGATCTTTAGCCGGATGGGGATTTAGCCCATGGACCATGAAGATCTCGTCATTGAAATTCATAATTTGAAGACTGGCTTTGGGCATCATGTGGTGCACGAAGGTTTAAATCTGAACGTGCGTCGTAAAGAAATTCTTTCGTTGGTGGGCGGATCTGGCTCTGGAAAAACCACGTTGTTGCGTCATATTCTGGGATTACAGCGCGCCTGGGCGGGTTCCATTGACGTGTTTGGACAACCGATTGAGTCTTATACTGGCGAAAAACGGATTGCGCTGACGCGACGCTGGGGCATGTTGTTTCAGGCGGGTGCTTTATTTTCTGCTTTGCCTGTGTATGACAACGTGGCTTTGCCGCTACGTGAAGTTCGTTATCTGCCTGAAGATTTGATCGAAGAAATTGTTTTGATGCGACTAGGGTGGGTCGGGTTGACACCGGCTGATGCACGTCTAATGCCGTCTGATTTGTCGGGCGGTATGGTGAAACGGGTGGCGCTGGCACGCGCATTGTCGCTGGATCCGGAGTTACTCTTTCTGGATGAACCAACCGCTGGATTAGATCCGCAGCGCTCAGATGAATTTGTCAGTCTGATCCAGACATTACACCAACAATTGAACTTTACCGTTGTCATGGTGACTCATGATCTAGATACGATTCGGGACTTGTCCACTCGAATTGCGGTGTTAGCAAATAAGAAAGTACTGGTAGAAGGAACGCTGGAAACCGTTATGGCCACAAAAGATCCGTTTATCGAAGCATTCTTTCATGGTGAACGCGGGGCGCGGGCATTGGGCCAGAAGGCGAAATCGTAGGCGAGGTGCGTATGGAAAACAGAAGTCACGCAATCATGGCAGGTTTATTTGTCATTCTGTTGATGGTAGCTGCTGTCGTGACTGTGATTTGGTTGGGTAAGAAAAATATAGAATACGAGCCGTTTGAATTGATTTCACAGCAACCGGTTGGTGGACTGTCGGTGCAGTCACAAGTGCGCTTTCAGGGAATGCCGGTGGGTCAGGTTCAAGGGCTGGAAATTGATCAACAAGATCCGGGTAGTATTCGGATTCGTATTGGTGTGATTCCTGAAACGCCGGTGACGAAATCCACTTGGGCAGAAATTACGACCCAAGGCGTGACTGGCATTTCAAATATTGATTTGCGCGATGATGGCAGTCAGACTGTGCGTTTGCATTCGACTGAAGACCATTTGGTTCGGATTCCTGTACGCCCCGGGTTTTTGCAGCGTTTTCAAAACACCGGAGCAGGCATGGTGACGGATATTGAAGTCATGCTCAAACGTCTGCAAAGCGTGTTGTCGCATGAAAATGTCGAGGCATTCGGTGCGGTACTTGAAAACACAAAAGTTGCGAGTGAATCCTTGAAACGGTCTGTGGTGCATCTAGAACCCGTCTTTGAGCAATTGCCCGGGTTAGTGAGCGATTTTCAGGGGTCTTTAAAGACCGTGGATGCAGCAGGTCGTGAAATGGCTCTGCTTGTGAAAGATACGCGATCCGCTCTCGAAACAATGACACGCCCCGGAGGTGCTTTGTCTCAGGCCGGTACCAGTTTGTCTCAACTACAAAAAATGGTTGCGCAAATACAGTCCTCGACACTACCTGAAATTGAACGTACTTTGGCTGATCTAGGGCTCGCGTCGAGTGCATTTACCCGATCGATTAGACAGTTAGAACGTTCGCCACAATCACTTCTTTTCGGTCCAGCACCAGTTCAACCGGGTCCGGGAGAAGCAGGGTTTGAAGGATTTTCGCACTAAGGAAACGATGTGATGGAAACTTTGTTTAAGCAATTGAAAAACTGGATGATGCCAATTGTGCTGGCCGGGCTCGTCAGTGGTTGCACATCCATTGGTCATGTCGCACAGGCACCCACTACATTAGATTTAGGGTCAGCCCTGTCTGTGGAGACGACAGCCGGGGGGACTGAGCCGATTGCTACGTTGATCGTGGCACCTTTGTCCTCATCGCCAGTCTTAAAGGGAACAGGTGTGCTTTGGCGTCAAGGTCTGGAAGGGCAGCCCCATAGTTATGCGACGTATGTGTGGGCCGCTTCGCCCAATGCCATGGTGTATGAGCGGCTGATTGACGGGCTTTCTAAAAGCTTCGCCGTCCTAGACAATGGAACCAGCGATCGGGCACTGACAGTGCGGGTGAATTTGTTACAGTTTGAGCAAGTTTACGCCCCAGATGGTTCAAAAAATGAGGGCATTGTCAGCGTGCAAGCGGTTCTCTTGAGAGGAACGCAGATGCTGGGTCAATGGCGAGATACCCAACGCGTGTCCGCTAGTGCCAATGATGCCCCAGCGGGCGCACAAGCACTGCGTGTCGCAACCGATCAGGTTGCCAGTGGCCTGAGCCAGTGGATCACACAGATTGTTCGCAAAGCGCGTTAAAACAACAGAAAGGATTAAGAAAAGGAATATGTATGGAAAGTCGGCCCAGAACCATTGCTTTTGAAGGCATGGCAGGAAAAATTGATTGTGCACTGGATTGGCCTGAGAAAGGACAAGACCCGGTCGGTTGGGCTTTGGTGCTACATCCTAATCCCGCTGAAGGTGGGACGCGAGACAATAAAGTGATCACGACGATTTCACGGGCTTGTGCACAATACGGTTTGTTAGCTGTGCGACCGAACTTTCGGGGAATTGGTGAGTCTGAAGGTGAGTTCGACCGAGGTTTGGGTGAAACGCAAGACATGCGCTTACTGGTTGACCAGATGCAAGTGCGCTTTCCGAAAATTACGGCAGGAACTTGGGTGCTCGCAGGATTCTCCTTTGGCACTTCCGTGGGTGTGCAGCTTTATGGGCTGCGCGCACAAGGCGGTGAACGCTTGCCTGATGATGTCATTTGGGCGGGTTCTGCTGCATTACGGTTTCGTCATTATGATGGCCCTGTGCCTGAAGATGCTTTGATTGTGCATGGAGAAGAAGATGACGTGGTGCCGATCGAAGAAGTCATGCGTTGGTCACGTGAGCATGATCTGCCGGTTGTCGTGATGCCCAATGCCGGACACTTTTTTCATGGCAAGTTGCTGATTTTGCGCAACCTTGTGCAGCAACGACTGCGCGCACTGTTATTTCGCTCATAGAAGTGATGTGTGAAACAGTTAATATGACATCTTTGCCAGAACTTTTGATGCGACCAAAATATTGAGACCTATGAATTTTTTCCGATTTACCCCTCGTTCCTTTTCCTGGCTTGCGACCGCTGTAGTGAGTGCTGCATTATTTGTAAGCCATGCCCATGCACAAGCCCCTGTGCGCGTTGATGCGGCTGACGTGGTGCCGGTCCAAGAAGTTTCGTCTTTGCCAGTCCCTGCGATTGCTGCCAAAGCTTGGATTGTGGTGGACGCCGTGACGGGTCAGACCATTGCTGCAAACAACCTGCAACAGCAAGTAGAACCTGCGTCGTTAACGAAGATCATGACGGTGTACTTGGCGTTTGATGCGCTGAAAGAAAAGCGCATCACCGCAGATCAGCAAGTGACAGTTTCTGAAAAAGCCTGGAAAACACCTGGTTCCAGAATGTTCATCGAGCCTCGCAAACCCGTGACTGTGGATGAGATCCTGAAAGGCATTATTGTGCAGTCAGGTAATGATGCATCCGTCGCGATGGCGGAGTTGCTGGCCGGTACTGAAGAGACGTTTGCCCAGCAAATGACGGACAAAGCCCGCGAAATGGGGATGGCTGACACGACGTTTCGCAACTCTACAGGCTTGCCGGATCCACAACATACGACCACCGTTCGCGATTTGGCTATTCTTGCGCAACGCATGATTGAAGACCATCCGGATCGTTATGCCATGTACTCATTGCGTGAGTTTGAGTACAACAACATCAAACAACCTAATCGCAATCGTTTGCTGTGGGCTGACCCGTCCGTAGATGGCATGAAAACAGGTCATACAGAAGCGGCTGGTTATTGTCTGGTTTCGTCCGCACAGCGTGGTGAGCGTCGCATCATCACCGTTTTGGTGGGCGCGACAAGTGAAGCAAGTCGTGCAGAAGAAAGCTTGAAACTTTTGAACTGGTCATTCCAGAACTTTGATACGGTGGAGTTGGTGGCCCCCGGGCAACAAGCCGTTCAGGCTCAGGTCTGGGAAGGTAAAACCGAGGTTGTGGCTTTGGGGAATGACAAGGCTATTATGCTGACTGTGCCACGCAATAAAACAGGTGACGTGCGCATGATTGCCAGTCGTCCAGACCCATTGAATGCACCCTTAGAAAAAGGGGAACGTGTGGGTTCACTGGGCTTGACCATGGAAGGCGAATTGTTACGTGTTGTGCCTTTATATGTGCTTGAAGATGTTGAGCGTGCCGGGTTCTTTGGCAGAGCCTGGGATCAGCTCAGACTTTGGGTGCAAGATATTTTTTAAATCAAAAATCACAATAAAGCAGTCGGCGAGATTGTGAGCCGACTGCGGCAAACTGAAGGTGTGTGCATGCACGAAGTCATTCAAGGGGTCCAGGGTGACCCGACGGTTTACCTGAACGGTCAGTTTTTGCCCTTGTCCAAAGCCACGGTCTCCGTGTTGGATCGGGGGTTTATTTTTGGTGATGGCATTTACGAAGTGGTGCCTGTCTACTGGGGACGGCCATTTCGCATGAAGGAGCATTTGGACCGATTGGAGCGCAGCCTCGCTAAAATCGAGTTGCAGCAACCAATGCCGCGCGCCCAGCTTGAGCAATTGGTGTTTGATTTGCTCGAGCGTTCAGATTTGCGTGATGACTTGTCGATGGTTTACATGCAAGTGACACGCGGTGTTGCTAAACGTGACCATCCATTTCCTGTACCCGCGGTCAAGCCCACCTTGTTTGCCATGGTGGCGCCATTTGTGCGACCGACTGAGGCTGTGCGTACTCAAGGGTTGAGTGCGATTAGTGTGCCCGATGAGCGTTGGCTGCACTGTGACATTAAATCTGTTTCATTGTTGGGCAATGTGCTGGCCAAGCAAGCAGCAATCCGTGCTGGGGTGGATGAAGTGATCCAGTTTCGAGACGGTTGGCTGACAGAAGGCTCTTCTTGCAATATTTGGGTGGTGCATGATGGCTGCGTGTATGCGCCCCCAAAAAACAATTTGGTTTTAGAAGGCATACGCTACGGATTTCTGGAAGAACTCTGCGCAGCGCAAGGCTTGTCTTACGTTCTGGAACCTATCTCCCGTGAACAAGTCGTCATGGCAGATGAGTTGATGCTTACATCGGCCACGCGTGAAGTGTTGCCGATTGTGCGTCTGGATGACCAGCCGATCGCGCAAGGTCGGCCGGGTCCTGTTTATACCCGCCTGCGTCAGGCCTATGACGATCGGGTCTTGGCTTTGCGGCGTAATGATTAAAGAGGTTTTACATGACGATTTCTGAAGAAGAGTCCCTGATCGAGTATCCGTGTGATTTTCCGGTGAAAGCGATGTGCAAACAGCACCCAACACTGGCGCAAGAATTGTGCGAGGTGGTTCTGAAGCATGATCCTGAGTTTGATCCTGCAACCGTGGAAATGCGCATGAGCAGTCAGGGTAATTATGTTGGGCTGACTTTTACGGTGAAGGCCACATCGCGCCGTCAGCTTGATCAGATCTATCAGGATTTACACGACCATCCTCTGGTTTCTGTTGTGCTCTGATGACGATTCAGCGTCTTGCGACGGATCAGGCTGGAGTTTGGCGAATTCCTGGGCTGGCGCCTTACGAAACGATTTGGCAGGCCATGCGTGATCAGACTGAAGTCAGAACGCCGCAGTCGCTTGATGAAATCTGGCTGGTGGAGCACTTGCCAGTCTATACCTTGGGTGTGGCCGGCAAGCCCGAACACGTTTTAAATGCGGGTCAAATACCTTTGGTTCGGTCGGATCGGGGCGGTCAAGTGACCTACCACGGTCCAGGCCAGGTGGTGGCGTATGTGCTGTGTGATTTGCGCCGAGTCGGGATTGCCGTGCGCGAGTTTGTCGTGTGCCTTGAAGATGCTGTGCTGCAAACACTGGCTGACTTTGGTTTGACACGGGCCACCCGCCTTGCAGGCGCGCCTGGTATTTACTGGCCACTAGAAAATGGTGAGCTTGCCAAGATTGCCGCCTTGGGCCTGAAAGTGCGCAAAGGCTGCACTTACCATGGCGTGAGTCTGAATGTAGATATGGATTTGAGCCCGTTTGATGGGATTAATCCCTGTGGCTATGCGGGGATGCCGACGATCGATATGCGCCGCTTGGGTATGTCAGCAGATTGGGAGACAGTAGCCATGTCGCTAACAGGACATCTACAGAAAATCTGCCAACTAAAGGTAGAATAGTGACTGTGTCTTGTTGGTTGCAGCAGTCCCAACCAACAGTCCCTTTTGTGAATGCAGTTTTGAATGCAGGTTAGCCAAAATGTCGAACGCGACACCGTACGATCCGACCCAGAAGCAAAAAGCGCTGGCGAAGACTTCCCGAATTCCCATTAAAATTGTGCCCGCAGAGCGCCTTAAAAAACCTGAATGGATTCGGGTCAAAGCGGCTGCACCGAATTCACGATTTTATGACATTAAGCGGATTTTGCGCGAGCACAATCTGTATACCGTGTGCGAAGAAGCATCCTGCCCGAACATTGGTGAATGCTTTGGTAAGGGCACGGCAACTTTCATGATCATGGGTGACAAGTGCACGCGACGCTGTCCTTTCTGTGATGTGGGGCATGGACGTCCCGATCCTTTAGACACTGAAGAGCCGTCCAATCTGGCTAAAACCATTGCGGCCATGAAGCTCAACTACGTTGTGATCACTTCAGTGGATCGCGATGACTTGCGTGATGGCGGTGCAGGACATTACGTTGAATGTATCCAGGCCGTGCGCGAAATGTCACCGAGTACACAAATTGAGGTGCTGGTACCGGACTTTCGGGGACGTCTGGAAAAGGCATTGGATATCTTGGATACCGCACCACCCGATGTCATGAACCACAATCTGGAAACTGTACCCAGACTGTACAAACAAGCCCGACCCGGTGCGGACTATCTGCATTCTCTGAAGCTTCTCAAAGACTTTAAAGCTCGCAACCCCAAAGTGCCGACCAAATCAGGTTTGATGGTTGGTCTGGGTGAAACCGATGAAGAAATCTTGCAAGTCATGCGCGATATGCGTGAGTACGACATTGAAATGTTGACGATTGGCCAATACTTGGCGCCGTCGAATCATCATTTACCTGTCTTGCGCTATGTGCACCCAGATACCTTCAAGATGTTTGAAGAAAAAGCCTACGAGATGGGCTTTACCCACGCCGCTGTGGGCGCCATGGTGCGATCTTCTTACCATGCGGATGCTCAGGCTGAGGCCGCTGGTGTTTAAGCGGCTGTGAGCTTGTAATCAGGCGTATCCGAATTGCGTTTCTGGTTAGCCGTTCTCAGGGGTGTCTGAACGGCGCCAGAGCACATCAGGTTGTTCAAGTGCCTGATTGAGACAACGCGCCACCACAAACAAAAGATCGGACAGACGGTTGAGGTATTGTTGAGCCGTCGGGTTCAACACATCTTCGTTCGCGGCTTCTAGCACGGTTCGTTCCGCGCGACGGCAGACCGTGCGCACCACATGGGCTTGTGCAGCCAATAAACTCCCACCTGGCAAAATGAACTCTTTGAGGGGTGGCAAGGCCTCGTTCAATCGCTCGATATGCGTATCTAAGGCGAGAATTTGCGCTTCCTGAAGCTGGGTGTGACCTGGCCAAGCCAACTCACTGCCCAGATCGAAAAGGGCGTGCTGAACGGGTGAGAGTGTCTGATACAGATCGTCCATCGCTTGTTTTTGGGCATCTTGGACGGGTGTGTTGGACATTTGTGCCAGAAGCACGCCGAGTGTGCTGTTGAGCTCATCGACGGTTCCGATCGCAATGACGCGCGGATGCGTTTTTGGGAGACGACGGCCATCGGCTAATCCGGTGGTGCCATCATCGCCCTGGCGTGTGGTAATAACTGTCAGACGATTTGCCATGATGCATCCGCTTCCTTGTTACAGCACGTAGCGTGCGAGATCTTCGCTAGCGGCCGTTTGTGCAAGTTTGTTATTGACGTATGTCGCATCAATGACCACGGTTTGACTGCCTGGGTCTGTGGCATCAAAGGAGAGTTCTTCAAGCAGCTTTTCCATGACGGTGTACAAACGTCTGGCACCGATGTTTTCTGTGCGCTCATTAACTTCAAATGCAATTTCAGCCAAGCGGGCAATACCGCTGTCTTCAAATTGCAAAACGACTTCTTCAGTGCCTAACAACGCGGTGTATTGCTTGGTGAGCGATGCGTCGGTCTGCGAAAGAATGCGAACAAAGTCTTCTGAAGTCAGTGAATCTAGTTCAACACGAATCGGAAAACGTCCCTGAAGTTCAGGAATGAGGTCGGAAGGGCGGGACAAATGAAAGGCACCCGAAGCAATAAAGAGAATGTGATCGGTGCGGACCATACCGTACTTGGTGTTCACGGTCGTGCCTTCAACCAGAGGCAGCAAGTCGCGTTGCACACCCTGACGAGAGACATCGGCAGAACTGGAGTCCTGACGGGCTGTGATTTTATCGATCTCATCCAAAAACACGATGCCGTTTTGTTCGACCAGATCCAAGGCCACCGTTTTAATATTTTCTTCATTGACGCGTTTGGCGGCTTCTTCTTCGGTGATCATGCGCAGTGCTTCTGGAATGGCGAGCTTGCGCGGTTTGGTTTTGTCGCGCGACAAGCCTGCGAACATTGAACGCAATTGCTCAGTCATTTCTTCCATGCCGGGAGGACCCATGATGTCCATCTGTGGCATGGCCGAGCTCACTTCGATGTCGATTTCCATGTGATCGAGCTGACCTTCGCGCAAACGCTTACGAAACGTTTGACGGGTGGCGTTCTCATCGCGAATAGGGGAGCCATCGGCTGCGCGCGGTGGTGTGATGAGCGCATCCAAGACGCGATCTTCTGCCGCTTCTTCAGCTTGCATGCGCACGCGGTTCATTTCTGTCTCGCGTGTTTGTTTGATCGCAACTTCCATGAGGTCACGAATAATCGTATCGACGTCACGACCGACGTAGCCGACTTCCGTGAATTTGGTGGCTTCGATTTTAATAAAAGGTGCGTTGACCAGTTTGGCTAGGCGGCGGGCAATTTCTGTCTTACCCACACCAGTCGGTCCAATCATGAGGATGTTTTTTGGGTGAATCTCGCTTCGCAGGGGTTCACTCACCCGCTGGCGACGCCAGCGATTGCGCAGAGCCACAGCGACCGCACGTTTGGCCGCGTTCTGGCCCACAATGTGTTTATCCAGTTCAGAAACGATTTCCCGAGGCGTCATCGTAAAAGCAGACATAAATAAAACAGCCTTTCAGTCGAATTAAAGCACTTCTATTGTGTGCTGTTGGTTGGTATAGATGCAGAGATCACCTGCAATTTCTAGCGCAGATTTGACGACCTCTTTGGGTGACAACTTTGTGTGACGTAACAAAGCCAGTGCAGCCGATTGGGCGTAGGCACCGCCAGATCCGATGGCTGCCAGATTTTCTTCTGGCTCTAACACATCACCGTTGCCAGTGAGAACCAGAGTGTGTTCATGATCAGCCACGATAAGCATGGCTTCGAGACGTCGTAAGATTCGGTCTGTGCGCCAGTCTCTGGAGAGTTCGACAGCCGAGCGCATGAGATGCCCTTGGTGCTTTTCGAGTTTGCCTTCAAAGCGTTCTAACAGTGTGAAAGCATCGGCAGTCGCACCCGCAAAACCGACCAGCACTTTGTCGTGGTAGAGCTTGCGGATTTTACGGGCAGTCCCTTTAATAACAATATTGCCTAATGTGACTTGTCCGTCGCCGCCCATGGCAACTTGGTCACCACGGCGTGCGCAGACGATGGTGGTTGCGTGAAACTGTTCCATACAAAACCTGCGTCATGAATTTGAATGAGTTCGATCCGTTGGGCAGATCGAACTTGTGAAAAGGTTGGTCGGACTTAATCGCCAAACATTTTTTGGCGTTTTTCGCGTCTTTCCTGTGCTTCAAGTGATAGTGTGGCAGTTGGTCGAGCCAGTAGGCGAGGTAACCCGATAGGTTCACCGGTTTCTTCGCAGTAACCATAGTCACCAGAGTCGATGAGCGCGATAGCTTGTTGCACCTTTTTCAGGAGCTTGCGCTCGCGATCTCGAGTGCGCAGTTCTAAAGCATGCTCTTCCTCAATCGTGGCGCGGTCAGCCGGATCAGGCACGAATTGTGTTTCGCGCAAGTTCTCAGTCGTTTCGACCGCATTGTTGAGAATTTCTGTTTCCAGATCTTTAAGCTTTTGTTTAAAAAAAGCTAGTTGAGTCGGATTCATGTAATCCGATTCGGGCATTTTGAGCAGAGCTTCCTCTGTCAGAATCTCTGTGGCAGAGGTTGCCTTGTTTGTCTCACCCTTCTTGTTGGCTGCTTTCGTGGCCATATGCTACTCCATTACAGTCAATTGCCGTGATACCAGCTACAGCAGATCATTTAACCAGACATTGTGCCAGACCCTTTTGCAGAATCTCTTTTGGCAAGTCTCGGCCGATAAAAACCATTTTCGTTGCTTTCTTTTCTCTAGCGCCCCAAGGTTTGCCGGGTTCGGCTCCCATCATCATGTGAACACCCTGAAACAACATCCGTCGATTTGTGCCTTTCATGTAAAGAATGCCTTTATACCGCAAAAGGTCAGGTCCGTAGACCTGAACGACGCCACCTAAAAACTCATCGAGTCGCACCGGGTCAAAGGCCTTGTCAGATAGAAAGACAAATGCACCGATGTCGTCATCGTGATGATGGCTGTGATCGTGATCGTGGCCATGTCCGTGACCATGATGATCGTGCCCATGATGGTGGTGGGCGTCAGGATGGGTTTCCGCGAGGAATGCGGGATCGATTTCCAGAATCGTATCCAGATTAAAGGCATTGAGATCCAGAATCTTATTCAGATCGGCTTGCCCAAAATGAACGGATTCGATGTCGGCTCTGGGGTTGATGTGAACCAGACGCTGAACCAGCGCATCGTATTGGTCATCGTTGACGAGATCTTTTTTAGAAATCAGAATCCGATCTGCAAAACCGACTTGTTTTTGCGCTTCGGTTTGTTTGTCCAGAGTCTGCATGCCGTGTTTGGCATCCACCACTGTGATGATGCCATCGAGTCGGTAATACTCCGCGACGGTGTCGTCCATAAAGAATGTCTGGCAGACGGGACCTGGATTGGCCATCCCAGTGGTTTCAATCAACACGCGATCAAACTGGATGTCACCCTGTTCTCGGCGACGGCGCAAATCAATCAGCGTGCGCATCAGGTCTCCACGGACCGTGCAGCAAACGCAACCATTGGACAATTCAATGATTTCTTCACCTTGAACTTCCATCAGGAGATCGTTATCGATGCTTTCTGGACCGAATTCGTTTTCAATGACGGCCATGCGTTGACCGTGATCTTCAGTCAGGATTCGTTTAAGTAGCGTCGTTTTCCCGGCGCCCAAAAATCCAGTCAGGATAGTGACAGGAACCATGTCTTTCAGTGCGATGGGTGCGTTGGGCTGATTCATAAAAAAACTCTTCTGTAGTTGACGCGGGATTAAATCACAATTGACACATTAAGTCTGCAAGGCTGACTAGGGTTTGTACCCTGTCTGGTCTGCCAGTGTGCCTTAGAGCTTAGGACTAATTTGACCAGATGGGGGCGAATTTCTCCATTTCAAGAACCAGCTTACCTGATCAAGCATGAATGTGTGAGGCTTCGTGAAGTTGATGATTGTCGTCTGTGCGCGTGTGGTCGCTTAATCAGATGTGCGATACTGGCGTCCTGCCTTCAAATTTCAGAAGGCTTGTCAAAAATTATTCATATCAGGAAAGGAGAATGACGGGCATGCGTCGTGCTGTCTATCGAAGCCCCATGCTCTGGAGTGTTGGCAAACGCCTTGGATTTGTGGCTGTCTTGATTGCCTTGCTGTGGCTGGCTGTTTGGGCTGTGCTGCCAGACGCTTTATGAAGCCTTCTCCTTGCCGAATCGTCTTGCATGATGTCACGGTGGCTTATCGTGGGCATCCAGCCGTGCATCATGTGAGTGGTGCCTTTGAATCGGGTTCATTGACCGCCATTGTGGGTCCTAACGGCGCGGGTAAATCCACTTTGCTGGAAACCATTGCCGGGATTCGAGAACCCACACAAGGTCGTATTGAGCGCTTGCCTTTGAGCCCGACTTTGTTGCATGCCCAAGCCTACCTGGCTCAACGCAGTGGCATCAACCATGACTTTCCGTTGCGCGTCTTTGAAGTGGTTGCCCTTGGGACTTGGCAACAAATTGGCGCATTTGGCGCATTATCAACCTCTCGACATGAGGCGATTCATCAGGCTTTGCATCAGGTGGGTTTGCAAGGGTTTGAATCCAGATTGGTCGATGAGTTGTCTGTAGGGCAGCTTCAACGCGTTTTGTTTGCAAGACTGATTGTGCAAGATGCTCCAGTGATTTTGCTGGACGAGCCGTTTAATGCACTCGATAGCCAGACGACAGTTGATTTGTTGCGCATTATTCAAAGCTGGCATGAGGGTGGTCGCACAGTGATCGCCGTGATTCATGATTTACAGATGGTGCGACAGTTTTTTACAGAAACACTCCTCATGGCCCGAGAAAAAGTGGCTTGGGGACCTTCGCAGGACGTGCTCGTGCCACAATATCTTGAGGTTGCCTATGGGCGCTCATTGGCTTGGCAGGCCGATGCAGCCTGGTGTGCGGTGCCTACGGAACAGGATCAAGCATGATGGTGGACTGGTTCTGGCTGCCTTTCGCAGAGTTTGGCTTTATGCGTCGTGCGCTGATTGCCTGTATTGCATTGGGTCTGGTGAGTGGTCCCATTGGTTCAATCCTGGTGATGCGTCGCATGAGCTTGGCGGGTGATGCCATTTCTCACGCGGTTTTGCCCGGTGCGGCTATTGGTTATCTGCTGGCAGGTATGTCATTTGCCGTCATGGGGGTTGCTGCTTTCTTCTCAGCCTTGCTGGTGGCTTTGTTGGCGAGTCTGGTGTCGAGTTTGACATCACAACGTGAAGACGCGAGTTTGGCGGCTTTTTATCTCATAGCGTTGGCTTTGGGTGTGGCGCTGATTTCTGTCAGTGGCAGCAATGTGGATTTGATGCACTTACTGTTTGGCAGTGTATTGGCCGTGGATCGAGATGGTCTATTTCTCGTGGCGGGTGCCAGTTCCGTGGTTTTGCTGGTTCTAGCGATTATCTGGCGACCTTTGTTGGCTGGTAGTTTTGATCCTTTGTTTTTAGCGCAGTACGGCAAGGCAGGTCGACTTTCCACGCAACTCTTTATGGTGCTGGTCGTGCTGACCTTTGTGGCCTGTTTTCAGACCCTAGGTACGTTGATGGCCGTAGGGCTTTTGATGTTGCCTGCGATTGCGGCTCGATTCTGGGTACGAGATGTGTCACACGCCTGCGTTCTTGCCAGTGCACTGGCCATCATTAGTGCAGTAATTGGTTTGTTGTTGTCTTATCACTGGCGTTTGCCATCAGGCCCTGCAATTGTGCTCAGTGCAGGGGTGATTTATCTCGGTTCTCTGGCGATGGGTACCCGAGACAGTTTGTTGGCTTTATTGCTTAAACACCGTCGCCATAAAGAGGCTTGAAATGCGAGCAATATGGGTTCGTTTCTTAGTGATTGCACTGGGTTTTTGTAGTTCTGTCGCACTGGCAACAATCATCTCCTCGCCACCGAATACGGATGCCCCCAAAGTGGTGACCAGCTTTTCGATTTTGGCGGATATGGTTGAGCAGATCGCCGGTGATATGGTTCGCGTCCATCCTTTGGTTGGCCCCAATGCCGATGCGCATGTTTTTAGTCCCAGTCCGAGTGATGTGCGTGAAGTCGCCCAAGCCGATCTGGTGGTGGTGAATGGTCTGGGTTTTGAGGGATGGATGCAGCGCTTAGTGCAGGCATCGGATTTCAAAGGCCCTGTTGTGGTGGCTACAGATGGAATCGCCCCTTTAGACATGGAAGATGATCATGATCATCACAAAGGACACCACGATCATCATGATCATGGGCAGCATGATCCCCACGCTTGGCAGGATTTGAACAATGCCCGTGTGTACGTTGCCAATATTCGCGATGGTTTAATTGCTATTCTTCCAGCGCAACGTGCGCAGATTGAAGCCGGCGCACAACGTTACTTAGATCAAATCGATGAACTCGATGAAAGGCTGCAGGCGCAGTTTGCAGCTGTACCGCCAGGACGACGTTTGCTGGTGTCACATGATGCGTTTGCGTATTTAGCCAAGGCGTATGACCTAGATATTGCGCCCTTGCAGGGGCGTTCGACTGACCGTGATGTGTCGGCTGCCGATATGGCACAGCTAATCCGCGAAATTCGGGATGGGGAGATCCATGCGTATTTCATTGAGAACATGGCCGATCCACGCATGATGCAACAGGTCGCCCGAGAAACAGGTCTGGCTGACGGCGGCAAGCTGTATTCCGATGCACTTTCTGCACCGGGCAGTGAAGCCGATACCTACCTGAAACTCTACGAACTCAATGCACAAAAGTTGCTCAATGCCTTGAAAGATCGCTAGGCAAACGGTTTGGCGGACCGGGATTACGGGTCGGAGTCTGAGGGCGGTTGCGCAGATAGCGGTTGTGTCGATGCTGGCTGCGTTGATTTCTGACGCCGGGCACGCGGGTGTGCGGCGTCATACACTTTGGCCAGATGCTGAAAATCCAGTTTGGTATAGATCTGAGTCGTCGAAATGCTGGCGTGCCCGAGCATTTCCTGAACACCACGTAAGTCTTGTGAAGACTGTAATAAATGACTCGCAAAACTATGGCGCAGCATGTGTGGGTGTAGATCTGCCGGTAAATCAGTCTGAATCGCCAAGGTTTTTAGGCGTTGTTGGACAACGCGGGGATGAATGCGTTTGCCACGCTCACCTAAAAATAGGGCATAGCGATCACTGGTACTGGCATTGTTTTGAACAAAGCGATCACGGTGTTTGAGCCATTCTTTTAAAACGTTTAACGCCGTTTGCCCCACGGCAATAGTGCGTACCCGTGATCCCTTCCCGGTGACGTGAACATCAGCGGCTTCCCAGTCGATCCAGCCCAGTGATGTGTATGCCGGTTCACGAACATACTGACAATCGAGCTGAACCAATTCGCTTAAACGCAAACCACTGGAATATAAGAGTTCCATCATGGCTCGATCACGCCAGGTTAAGGGTGTCTCTTGCGCCTGTAAAATCGGCGCATCGAGCAAAGCTTGCGTTTGATCGACCGAAAGGGCTTTGGGCAATGGTTGACCAACTCTAGGGGCCCGAACATCTTGTGCGGGATTGAGTGTGAGCGGTCGCTTAGTGGCCCACCACCGATAGAAACTGCGCCAAGCAGACAAGATACGTCTGAGACTAGTCGGCTCATAGCCTTGTGCATGCAACTGCGCAATCCATTGCCGAATCTGCATCGAAGTGACTTGATCAAGAGCCTGAGTTTGTGCAAAATCGACGAGCTTCAGAAGGTCTTGTTGATACGCGTCCAGCGTGTGTGCAGAGTAGCGCCGGTGCTTGGTTAGCTCTTCCAACCAAAGCACCATGTCTGGTGTCAGACTCACAGCTGGGTGGTTGCGCTCAGTCATGAAGGTTAAGGTGTGGTTTCGGGCATAAGGCGTGCAAGTGCTGCGCTGGCCAGTTTGCCAATATGTTCCAGAAAGTCGGTCGCCATGTCCTCGGTATACCGTTGTGGATCGTCAGAAGCAATCATAAGCAAACCCGTTACTGGGCCATCGGTACCTACATGCAATGGGATTAGAGCCACAGAAGCAGGGGGTGCTTGCAACCATTCGTGCAGTGCTTCGTTTTTTGTGGGGCCTGCATACGGGCCTGTCAAACTAGCGGCAAGCGCTTTGATGTCGTCAGTCACATGATCGGTGAGTGACTCTGGCAGGTCATCAATGTCCCAGACACGCAGGGCGACATCAGTTAAACCAAAGATTTGTGCCAACCCGACTGTGATGTGGCCAGGCAGTCGCTGGGCGTCGGGCTCACTCAGCATTCGAGTACACCACTGATTGATCTTGGCCGAGACAGAATCATTAAATGTGGCTCGATAGCTCAGTGTTGAGAGTTGAATTTCGAGATCTTTGAGTCGATCACGCAAAATCAGAATCTGACGCTCTCCCAGAGAAATCGCCCGATTCTGATTAGGGTGCGGGACGCTCAGATTTGAAAACGTCTCTGCGTGCTCCACAAAAAACTCGGGATGAGCCTGAAGAAATCGTGCAATCAGCACGGCATCTGGTTGTACGTCCATAGGTTTCACTCTCTCAAAGGGTCGGGCGTGGGTTGGCTAGCGCATCAATGTCGAGAATACCCTCAAATACGCGTACCGCGGGCCCAGTCATGGTGAGGGTGTCGCCATCCCAGGCGATTGTGAGTTCTCCGCCGTGGGTCTGAACGCGTACAGGGGAGTCTAACAAGTCTTGTCGGATTCCGCTTACAACTGCAGCGCAAGCACCCGTGCCGCAGGCGAATGTCTCGCCCGCACCTCGCTCATAGACTCGCAAACGAATTTGTTGTCGATTCACGATTTCCATAAAGCCCGCGTTGACCCGATTTGCAAATCTGGGATGGGATTCAATCAGAGGACCGAGTTCTGTGACAGGAGCGGTGGTGATGTCAGAAACCACTTGAACTGCGTGCGGATTCGAAATGGACACCAAAGACAGCCAGCAGGTGGTTTGATCATTCGAATCAGGACCATCTGCAGGGAAACCATCTGAAAGTTTAGGGTTGAGATGCAGGCCGTATAGGGTATCTTGCCCGACTTGGCGTGTGGTTAAACCTTGTGCATCAAAACGCAGACATTCCGGCTCAAAACGCGTTTGACCCATCTGAACCGTGACTTGACCATCAGACTGGGTATAGAGTGTGATGAGGCCTGTGGCGATTTCTGCGCAGAGCGGATTGCGCGAGCTTAATCCACTGTCATGCACAAACCGTACAAAGCACCGTGCGCCATTGCCGCAATGCTCGACTTCGCTACCATCGGCATTAAAGATTCGATACTTAAAATCAGCCTGAGGATGGTTAGGCGGTTCCACAATTAGGATTTGGTCGCAACCGACACCAAATTGACGGTGTGCAATCGCACGGGCACGAGCAGGCGTCAAATCGATGACTTGGCGCACACCATCAAGCACCACAAAATCATTGCCAGTACCCTGCATTTTTGTAAAAGACCATTTCATGGCGCGCGTGACTTAAACGTTGGTGTAAAGAGGGGGTTCATTTGGTGGTCGTGTTTTAAAACGGCGGTGGACCCAGTAGTATTGCTCGGGGGCTTCTTCAATCCAGTCTTGGAGATGCTGATTAAGGCAAGCCGCATCTTCTTCAGGGGTCGCTCCTTCACCCGGAAAATCTTCCAACGGTGGCAGGATTTTGACTTGATAGCGACCTGTTTGTGGATCACGATAAGCGAGTGTTGGAATCACTACCATCTTGAATTGACGGGCTAGCTGTGCGGTGGCAGTTTGTGTAGCAGCCGGCACCCCAAAAAACGGCACAAAGACGGCACCCCGTGCGCCCAAATCCATGTCAGGCAAGTAGTAGATTGGCAGGTCTTGCCGAATCATGCGAATCAGACCACGAACCCCATCTTTGCGACTGACTAGATGAATGTGCTCAAACCGTCCTCGCCCCAGACGCACAATGGCATCCATGTCGGGGTTGGATTGTGGTGCATACAAAGTGGCACCGGCATAACCTTCAAGCGAAAGGCGTGTGGCTGCAGCATCGAGCCCGATCAGGTGCGGCGCCAACAACATGATCCGCTGACCACGGGCTCGCACATTTAAGATGTGCTCGAACCCTTCCAGACTCACCAAATCCAAGATGTCTTGGCGTGAGCCAAACCACAGGACGGCGCGATCCACAAACGTTTGCACAAGGGCGCGCCAGTGTGCGTGCACCAGAGTTTTACGTGCTTCAGGACTGAGCTCCGGAAAACAAAGTGCCAAGTTTTGTTCAACGATGCGCGAGCGCCGTGGTGCAATCCGGGGTGCCAAACTGCCTAAAATCTTGCCTAGCCACTGACGGGGCCGGTGACCAATGCGCACCAGCAGCTGAAAAAACATGACAAAGAATCGAGCGCTTAAACTACGGGCTTTAAGTGCTCGCACGGCATCTTGCCAGGCCTGGTCTCGCAGGTCGTCTGTCGTTTCTTTGCTCATGGAAATTGATCCGCAGGCGGTTCAGGTGCGTGAGAAGGGCGTTTGTAACGGTGGTAGCCCCAGAGGTATTGTTCCGGGAAACGGCGAATCATTTGTTCCATGAGTTGGTTAAAAAAGGTGGCTTGGGCCACTGTGTCGGTCGGGACTGGTTCATCGACTTGTATGTAGTGCATACGCCATCCCTGTCCTTTAGGTAGGCGTTCGCAGGCCGCCATAATCACAATCGGGTTTGTGGCGGCCGCGAGTTTGCCAGGCAAGGTGACAGTTAAGGCCTGTCGACCAAAAAAAGGAGCCCAAACACCATCGCCTTCGCGTGGCACTTGATCAGGTAGCATGCCCACGCCATGGCCGGCTCTCAGTGCCTTAAGAAATGCGCGCACACCTTGTAGGTTGGCAGGTACTGCTCTCATACTGACATGTTGTCTGGCGACTTGTACCAACGGTTCTAGGGCTGCTTTGCGAGGGGGACGGAACATGACGGTGAAATCCCGACCATATGCCGCATGGCGCCCTGAGATCTCAAACCCACCCAGATGGGGTGTCAGAATGAGCACGCCCCGTCCTGATGCAAACGCGTCATCCAGAAGGGATTCATTATCGTCGATGATTTTTTTTAGGCTCTCTTGCGTGCGCAGCCAAACCCAAGGCAGTTCCATCACCATCGCACCGGTTTGGGCCGCTGCGCGTCTCGCAAATGCCGGATCGCCATAGCCAGCCTGGCGGGCATTGGCTTGCAAGCGTTCTCGATAGCGGCCTGGAAGTGCATACACCAGACGCCCGCCAATGCGTCCGATTGCCTGAAGCCACCGTAACGGGATGCGTGACAGAAGTCGAAAGAGAAAAAGAATCATGGAGTGAATTTTCGCATAAGCTGCCAGAAAATCGCCCGAATCGCCCTGATCTTTGCGCACAAGTTTGATTTACCGAGCAAAGTGTCTGAAAACTGAGCACAAAATCAATGGCCAACCCAGTTGTCAGGATAAGTGTTCCCATATCCAGACTGAAGGTTTATGCTTGCTGTAAGCGTCTGGTGTCAGTGACCAAGATGACGCCGATATCAAACAACGGCTGTAATCGTTGCTTATCCCAAACCATGACTACTGGCGGTTTGATTGAGGCCGCTATCGAAGGAGAGTGCTGTGTCACACGTTGTTCATCGAAGTCTGATCGCCCAACCGCCCACCGCGGTGCGTGCCAAAGGGTTGTATATCGAAGATACAGAAGGTCGGCAGTACATTGATGCGTCAGGGGGTGCCGCAGTTTCTTGTCTTGGACATGGTCATCCCGATGTGTTGGCAGCCATGCATGCGCAGATCGATCAACTTGATTATGCGCATACCGGGTTTTTTACAACGCAGGCAGCGGAAGATCTGGCGACATTCTTAGCTGGTAAATCACCGGCATCCATGAACTACTCGTATTTTTTGTCAGGCGGTTCTGAGGCGGTCGAAGCGGCGCTTAAGATTGCTCGGCAGTATTTTGTGGAAATTGGTCAGCCTCAGCGCACCACCTTTATCGGGCGGCGCCAGAGCTATCACGGCAATACGCTCGGTGCATTAGCGGTTGGTGGCAATGAGTGGCGTCGCAAGCAGTTTGCACCGTTGTTGGTGGATGTGGGTCGTGTCTCCCCTTGTTTTGAGTATCGGGAACGTTTAGCTGATGAAACGCAAGAAGCGTATACCCAGCGTTTGCTGGCTGAGCTCGAAGCTACGATTCAACAAATTGGTCCAGACAACGTCATTGGGTTTTGTGCTGAAACCGTGGTCGGTGCCACGGCCGGTGCCGTGCCTCCGACCCCAGGTTACTTTAAAGGGGTGCGTGAGATTTGCGATCGCCATGGCATCTTACTGATTCTGGATGAGGTGATGTCCGGTATGGGTCGCACCGGTACCCTGTTTGCGTTTGAACAGGAAGGTGTTGTGCCCGACATTGTGACCATGGCCAAAGGATTGGGCGGTGGTTATCAAGCCATTGGTGCATTCATGGTGCAAGACAAGATTGCTCAATCATTGCGCGAAGGTTCAGGCCTGTTTCAGCATGGCCATACGTACATGGGGCATCCGGTGGCTTGCGCGGCAGCACTCGCTGTTCAGCAAGTCATTGAGCGCGACAATTTGCTGGCCAATGTGGTGGAACAGGGTCAGAATTTGCGCCAGGCACTGGAACAACGCTTTGGCGAACACACACATGTTGGCGATATTCGGGGTCGAGGCCTTTTTATGGCAATCGAGTTGGTGAAGGAACGGCAAACAAAGACACCCTTTGAGCCGAGCTTAAAACTCCATACCCTGATTAAACAAGCGGCGATGGCTCGTGGTTTGATGGTTTATCCGTCGGGTGGCACGATTGATGGTGTTCATGGGGATCACGTCCTGGTTGCACCGCCATTTATTGTGACCAAGGCTGATGTGCATGAGATCGTTTCAAGGTTGGGCGATGCTGTTAACGATGCGCTCGGACAAATTGGGCCTGCTGTTTT